>JAQCNR010000244.1 GCA_028274925.1 Halovenus sp. | reverse complement strand
AAGGATTCGAGTGTCATCACCAGCCCGAAAATCAACAAACGACTGGAGGATGTTGCCGAGGCCGAAGAGATCGAGTACCAACTCGAAGTGTTGCCCGCTGGGGGTACTGACACGGCAGGATTCCAGCGCTTCGGCGGTGCAACGCCGGTCGGTGCGATTTCGATTCCGACGCGCTATCTCCACACCGTCACCGAGAGTGCACACGTCGAAGATGTCGAGGCGACAATCGACCTGCTCGCGGCGTTTCTCGAAGACGAAGTTGGCGGCGAAGATTATACGCTGTAACCCACAACAGACCGGAGCGACGGAGCCGAGTCAGCCCTCGTAGCCGGCGTACTCCATCAGGTCGGCGAAGATATCGGTGTCCATGACGCTCTCGTAGACGATGCCGCCGAGCATTCCGCCGGGGTAGGTCTGGCCGTTCATAACGTGGTTGACCTTGTGGCAGTGCATCAGGTAGATTCCGGGGTCGACCGTCGCGTCTAACTCGAGGGTCTGTCGCTGTCCGGGCGCGATGTTGGCCACATCCTGTTCGTGGACGGCAGCGTCGGGAATCTGTGCGCCGTCTTTCTCGACGACCCGGAAGCGGTGGTTGTGGATGTGCATCGGATGGCTCATGTAGCCCGCGTTGACCATGTGAACGCGGACGCTGTCGCCCTGTTTGACGATAATCGGTGAGCCCTTCTCTGGGTGGAGCGTCCGGGGGGCAGATTTCCCGTTAATCGTGAAGATGTCGGGCTGGCGGTTCCGGGGGTCGTAGGTGACATCCTCGCCGGCGAACTGTCGGGGGAGCCGTGAATCCCAGTCCCGCAGCGTCATGAAGTACTCCTTGTCTGCCGGTTCGTACCCCTTCGGGTCGACCCGCAGGATTCCGTACATCCCCATCTCCATGTGCCGGTGGGTCTGGTAGTGACAGTGATAGAGATGCGTTCCGGGCACGTTGGCCGGGATTTCGTAGGTGTGTTTCTCGCCGGGTTGAACCGTGATGCCGGTCGTGGTCGGCACGCCGTCGTTTTTCCAGGTCTTGGTCACGCCGTGGAAGTGAATCGTATGCGGCATCTGGCCGTCGGTGAGGTCGAGGGTGACCTCCATGTCCTCACCCTCGGTCGTCCGCAGAATTGGCCCGGGGACACTCGGCGGGCCGTCGTCTGCGCTGAACGCCCAGACCTGTGGGAGTTCGACGGGACCGCCCATCGTCTCCAGTGGGTGGACGTCGTGTCTGGCTGGCTGGGACTGAATCGTGACCTGGTTGCCCTGCTCGTCGACGTTGACGACCTCTGGGGGACTGGTCGTCGGGAGGTCCTGAGCCGGTGTTCCGGTGTTCTGGGTCCGCGGCTGGTTGGTTTCGGGTCGGGTACCGCTGTCTCCGAGTGACGCACAGCCTGCAAGTCCGAGAATACCAGCAGTGCTGGTCGCTTTCACAAACTCACGTCGTGACAAGCCGTCGCCGGGGGCGCCAATTGGGTTCGACATTACGATTGGCGCTACCTGCCCGGTACATAAAACCAACTCTCGCGTTTCAACTCGGTGGGATGGATTCTAAGCGTCTGGGAACGCGGTTCCTCACATCGCGAAGACGTTGCCACACTCGGTACAGGTAAACTCGAAGCGGCCGTCGTCGTTGATGCCCGTCTGGTGTGGGAGTTCCTCCTCGCACTCCTGGCAGACGATCATCGATTCAAGTTCTTCCCAGTCGTGTTGTGAGGTGGGTGCGCCAAGTGCCCAGCCAACAACCTCGTTGCCCTCTTCTTCTACGGCGTAGCCAGTCTGGAACTCTCCGGGTTCGAAGCGAATGACCTCTCCCTCGTCGACAGTGACCTTCTGGCGGTCTTGTCCAACCTCGAACTCGGCGGTGCCGGATTCGATGTAGAAGACCTCTTCTTGGTCGTGGTGTGTGTGCAGGCCACCAGAGAAGGAGTCCCCTGGACCGAGTTCGAAGTAGTTCATCGCGAAGTGTTCGGTCCCGAGGACATCCGACACCGGACGGCGGACATCGTGGACCTGCAGTGGATTAACTTCGTTACGCACGTCGTCGATTGTGACTTTCTCCATACCGCTGTCCTCTCAGCGAATCGAGTTAATGCTGTCGGCTCTCACGTGCAGAATTGTTAACGATATCTCTCTTCTCCCCTCATTTTGTCCTACGTTGGAAACAGCGGCACCCAGCCGTGGGGTTAGCCGAAGTGTTCTTCGTAGAGGTCCTGTGCGTGTTCGATTGCGTCCATCGCGGCCTGTTTGTCTTCCCAGCCCTGCGTCTCGACTTCTTTGCCCTCTTCGAGGTTCTTGTAGGTCGCAAAGAACTCGTCGATTTCGTCGAGGGTCTGCTGAGGGACGTCCTCAAGATCCTCGATGTGGTCGTAGCGGGGGTCCTCCGTCGGAACGGCGATGACCTTATCGTCCTGCTCGCCGTCGTCGTCCATCTTCATCATCGCGACTGGACGCGCCTCGATGACACAGCCGGGGAACGTCTGGTCCTCGACGAGTACGAGCACGTCGAAGGGGTCCTCGTCGTCGTAGTACGACTGCGGAATGAAGCCGTAATCCGACGGGTAGTGGACGTTCGAGTGCAGCACGCGGTCGAGCATCACGCCCGGAATGTCCTTGTCGTACTCGTACTTGTTGCGCTCGCCTTTCAGACACTCGACGACTGCGTAGATCTCTTCTGGCGGGTTCGGTCCGGTTTCTAGGTCTTCCCAGAGATTTGCCATCATTATCGTATCTGATTTTTCGGCCAAAAACTACTTTCGGTCTATCTCCCTACCCCGCGGTAGGCATGGCGTCCGGGTTCGTCGCTTCCCCCGTAGACGAACATGTACGCGTCTCGGTAGTTACACTGATGTAACCTACCGTCGTGTGTCGGTTTTACTCGTGACAACGATAATACGAATTAACAAGCGTTAAGTAGATAGATGACATTCAATCGAGTATGTCAGAGACACAAGCAGTTCCTGACACGCCAGGCATCGCACGCGAACTTACAGCATTCCAGCAGAATATCCTCACCATTCTCGCCGAGGAACCGCGGTACGGCCTCGCTATCAAACGGGAACTCGAGACCTATTACGACTCGGAGGTAAATCACGGGCGACTCTACCCCAACCTCGACGAACTCGTCGAGATGGATCTCGTCGAGAAGAGCGAACTCGACAAGCGAACCAACCAGTACGCGCTGACCGACGACGGCTACCAGGCTGTTCTCGACCAGCTCGACTGGACGTTCGGCAAAATCATCACCAACGAGGACCGCAAGGCAGACGTCGAAGCGCTCGTCAGCGACGCCGAGTAACCTTCTCGACGAGTTCGACAGA
>JAQCNR010000224.1 GCA_028274925.1 Halovenus sp. | reverse complement strand
TCGATATCCATCCCCTCGCGGCGGTTGAGTCGCCGGCCCGATGGATGCCCAAGAATGTCGGTCTCGGGATGGCGAGCGGCCTCGGCGAGGCGTTCGGTCCCGTCACCAGAGAGGTCGCTGTGTGGTGCGGCGACGACCAAATCTAGTTCAGCGAGGACGTCGTCGCCAACAGAGAGTCCACCCTCAGCCTCGATGTTCGCCTCGACGCCAGCAAACACCTCGATGTCGGCGTCGGCGGCAACCGCTTCGATGCGGTCCATCTGTTCGAGCAGTTCGTCGTCATCGAGGCCGACGCCGCTGAGAATACCCGGGCCGCTGGCGTGGTCGGTGACCGCGAGATACTCGTGACCGAAGTCGGCGGCACCGTCGACCATCTCCGCGATTGAGACCGCGCCGTCGGACCACTCGCTGTGGGTATGCAGGTCTCCGTGCAGGTCGCCCTCGGTGAGGAGGTCTGGCAGCGTCCCAGCAGCGGCGGCCCCAACCTCGCCGCGGTCTTCGCGTAACTCGGGCGGCACCCACGCCATATCGAGAGCGTCGTACATCCCCGCCTCGTCGGGGCCAGCAACGCGCTCGCCGACGCGCTGGCCGGCGTCGGGGTCCTCAGTTTCGGATACGTCAAAGACGCCGTACTCGTTGACTTTCAGGTCGCGGTCGAGTGCCCGGTTTCGGACCGCCACGTTGTGTTGTTTGCTCCCGGTGAAATACTGCAGCGCTGCGCCGAACTCTGCCTCCTCGACGACGCGCAGGTCCACCCGAACCTGCTCGATACGGAGACTCGCTTTCGAGGTGCCCGCTTCGATAACTCGGTCGGCGAACTCGAGGTCAGTGAACGCCTCGACGACAGCCTCGGCGTCGTCGCTGCCGACGAGCACGTCAACGTCGCCGACGGTCGGTTTCCAGCGCCGAATCGAGCCCGCGAGTTCACAGCGCTGGACCGCCTCGGCGTCCAGCAGTGCCTCGCGAACCTGCTCGCCGCGCGGCCGCGCCTGATCGAGGAGTTGGCGTTCGTGAGCCTGCCGGGCGAAGTCGATTCCATCGAGGATATTCTGCTCGGTCGTCGCTCCGAAGCCAGAAACCTCCTGTATCTCGCCGGCGCGAGCAGCGGATTCCAGGTCGTCGAGTGTCTGAATCCCCAGTGCCTCGTAGAGTGACCCCACAGTCTTCGGGCCAACACCCTCGACGCGCGTGAGCGCCTCCATCTCGACTGGCATCTCGGCGCGTAGTTCTTCTAGTTCCTCGATTTCGCCAGTTTCGACGTACTCGACAATTTTGGATGAGATGGCGTCGCCGACGCCGTCGATTTCGGCGACAGCGTCTGCTCCCTCCGCCGCGAGTGCGGCCACATCCTCGGAAGAATCACGGATATTCTCTGCGGCCCGGCGGTAGGTCCGGGGTTTGTAGGAGACATCTTGGGCCTCGAGCAAGTCCGCGAAGGCTTCGAGACGGCGAGCAATCTCGTCGTTACGGCTCATGGGTGTCCTCGGGTCGGGAGGGAAATAAAATGCCGCCGGCTCAGTCGAGTTCTCGCGCACAGTCAGCAAAGCGTTCGCTGCCGTTGCGTTTGAACGGCACGCCGTGGCCCGGGGCTGCAACCTCGAACGTCGGAAGGTCCTCGGCGAGCGAACGAATTGACGAACGAACTGCGGTGGTGTCGTAACTGATGAAATACGGTGACGGCACGAACGCGCCCTCGTTCTCTCTGACGAGATCACCAAGGATAGCCGTCGAGAGCGCTTCGCTCACGTAGACAGTGTGACCGGGCGTGTGGCCCGGCGCGTGGTGAGCGGTGAAACTGCCGAGTTCGTCGCCGTCGTCGACGGGTTCGACCGGTCCCGTCGGCGGGTCAGTAAGCCAGCCAACTGCCCGCTGGACGGCACCCTTGTGATTTCGCCACGGCGGCGAGCGCTCGCCAGTCACGAACGGGTAGTCGTCGCGGCCGACGTAGACCGGCGCGTCGAGGCCATCGAGTTTCGCGAGCGTGCCGACGTGGTCGATGTCGTAGTGGGTGAGCAGAACGCGGTCGATGTCTGCGAGTGACCCAGCAGCGTCGGAGACAGCCTGCTGGATTGTCTTGCGGTTCCACGGCAGGCCCGCGTCAATCAGCGTGAGCGTGCCACCATCGTCGACGAGATACGCGTTGACGCCGCCGCAGTCAATCCACCAGGCACCCTCGCGCAACTCGCTCATACTCGGGAATTGGGCGCGATGAGCAAAAGTTGCGGCGTATGGTGTGGCGTGCTAACACACCTTCGGCAGGATTTTTGCACCGGGCCAGCAAGCACCTGAAAATGCCCGGACCAGTCTTCATCGACGGCGACCAAGTGACGCTTCGGACAATTGAAGAGGAGGACCTGCCCTTCCTGCAGCAGCAGGTCAACGACCGCACAATCTGGCGTGCAATCGGGCGAATCGACCCGGTCAACGCCGAGCAGGAACGAGACTTCTTCGAGGATGTCGTCTGCGAGGACGGGTCGGTGCAGTTGCTCGTCTGTGCCGACGGCGAGCGGGTCGGAACTGTTGGCCTGCACCTCGAAGAGGGCGCTGTTCGAGCAGCAGAGTTGGGCTACTGGATTGCGCCCGACCACCACGGCACCGGCTACGGCAGTGAGGCCGCCGAACTGCTGACGACGTATGGCTTCGACCAGCAGGGTTGTCACCGCATCGGCGCTCGCGTCTTCGAGTTCAACGACGCCTCACAGGCGTTGCTCGAATCAATTGGCTTCCAGCACGAGGGCCGACGCCGCGAGGCCACGTTCATCGACGGCGAGTATCAGGATATTCTCTGGTACGGCGTGCTGGCCGAGGAGTGGTGACCGTGGGACCAGTCTTTCTCCGCGGCGAGACAGTGACGCTACGCCCGGTCGAACGCGAGGACCTCGATTCTTCAGAGCACAAAAAACGACAGACGTGTCTGGCAGCCGCTGGGCTGGCCGAAACCTGAGAACAGCACACAACTGGAGACGTTCTTCGAGAAGACAATCTGTGGCGGCGACGGCGTCCACCTGCTGATTGCCGTCGACGGCAAAGCTGTCGGGCAGGTGAGTTTCCAGACGGCCGACGGAGACCAGGCCGAACTGGGCTACTGGATTGCTCCCGCAGAGCAGGGCAACGGCTACGGAGTCGACGCTGTCGAGACGCTGGTCGAGTACGGCTTCGAGCAGCGCGGCCTCCACCGTGTCGAGGCTGGTGTCTTCGAGTCCAACGACGCCTCACAGGCGTTGCTGGAGTCGGTCGGTCTCAGTCAGGAACTGCGACAGCGCGAGGCCGTCTTCGTCGACGGCGAGTATCAGGACCTGCTGCGGTACGACGTGCTGGCCGAAGAGTGGGAGTAGCTACCAGTCGACCGACAGCGTCCCGTCGCCGTGGGGGTCCGGGGCGAGTTCGTCTCCGGTCTCGCGGTCGATGACGTGAATGACGCCAACGTCTTTTTTCGCAGGACAGACCTCGGCGGCCCGGATATTCTCGTCTAACTCGGACTCGTCGATGAAGTACTGCTTGGGGCTAGCGATGCCTGTCGAGAGGTCCAACTCCCAGTTCTCGGAGACTTCAGCGCACTTGCCCGCGCCGATGCACTTGTTGGCCTCGAAGATGATCTTGTAGGGTTTCTCCGCAACTGGCGGTCCATCCTCACCGCCAATATCCGCAGGGTCAATCGGCTCCTCGCTCATCTCAGTCGTGAATCTCGACGGATTCCAGCAGAATTTCCTCAGTTGGCTTGTCCTGTCCGTCGACGTCGGCCGAGCCAATTGCCTCGACAACGTCCATTCCGTCGGTCACTTCGCCGAAGACAGCGTGTTTGTCGTCGAGGTGTGGCTGGGCTGCGAGTGTGATGAAAAACTGCGAGCCGTTGGTGTTCGGGCCGCGGTTTGCCATCGACACCTTGCCCGCGCCGTCGTGGCGCAGGTCGTCGTGGAACTCGTCGTCGAAGGTGTAGCCCGGGCCGCCGCGGCCGGTGCCGGTCGGGTCGCCGGTCTGGAGCATGAAGTTCCCGATGACGCGGTGGAACAGGATGTCATCGTACATCGGGTCGACCCGCTTCTCGCCGCTGTCTGGGTCTTCCCACGCACCGGTGCCGGGGCCAACCTCTGTGCCGTCGTAGTCGTCTGCTCCCTCGGCAAGCCCGACGAAGTTCTCGACTGTGTTCGGGACCTTGTCGTCGAACAGTTCGATTTCGATGTCACCTTCGCTGGTGTGAAGCGTCGCAGTTAGGTCACTCATAGCTAACAGGTCGGCGGCAACGAGTAAATGACTGGCGGTACTAGAGATTGTACCGTTTGCTCCCGAGTCGCTCGCGTTCGGTCCGGATGGATTCGGCGTCGCCGGCACGGAACTCTCGGGCCAGTTGATGGGCCGTATCGAGTTGCTCGAGCGCCTCGTCGTACTGCTCGCGGGCGGTGTCAGGATGCCCGCGGCGGTGTTTGTCTCCCTTCGCTTCTAGCTGTTCGGCGAGGTCCTGCCGGCCCTCGATCAGATGGCCGACGACAGTTTCGATCCGCGAGCGGAGTTCGTCCACATCCCCGGAGAAATCGATGTCAGTCCCCCAGCCCGCAGTCAGCGCGTCGCGGTACTGCTCGAAGGCCTCCTGCCAGGCCTCGATTTCCACAGGGAGTTTGTCGGTTCCGCGGGCCCGCTCGCAGGCCTGCTGTGCGAGCGCCCGTGGCCTGACCTCCAGGTGTGAGAGCCGGTTCTCGATCGTTATGAGTTTCGCCTCGATTTCTGTGGGCTCGGAGATCTCGCCCTTCCGGGCGATAGCCTGTGCGGTTTCGAGGTTGTCCCGGGCGTACCAGAAACGGCGGTAGGCCTGAGTATACTCGCGGTTTTTCGTGTGGTGGCCCGCTTCGGTGATCAGTGTCTCTGCGCGAGAAATCCGAGTCCGCACTTCAGTTCGGTTCCGCTCGCGTTCGACCGACACAATGTGTTCCTGGAGTGCTGCTGGTGAGTCGATGTCGAACCGGTCGAGATAGTCACGCGCCTTCTCGATCTTTTCCGCGGCGTCCTGTCGGCGGTCCCGTGCCGTCTCTAGGTCGCCGGCCTCGATGGCTTCGCCCATCTCCGCACTGTGGTCACGGGCGTCGTCGAGCGTAGCGATTACCTGGTCCCAGCACCGACTGGCCTGCTGGAGGTAGTTGACTGCCGCCCCGAGATTCGAGGAATCGGAGATCTTGAACCGGTACTCGCCCGCCCCCCAGACCTCGACAGTCAGTTTCGAGCGCAATAGCCCGTCTTTCGCGTCGATATCCTTGAGTTCGGTATAGGAAATTGCGACCGCCGAAGACTGCTGCTCGGAGGCAACGACAAAGACCAGTTTCCGGTCGGTAACGACTGCGCGAGCGGTCGCGTTCCCCGGGACAGTGGTCGTGTTCGTCTTGCCGTCTTCCGCTTTGACGACGCTGCCTTTGCCCGGTAATCGGTAGTGGATCTGTTCGTCGGATTCGATATACCCATCCAACGCATCGACGACTACCGATTCCGGTTCACCAGCCCCAGTTCCAGGGGTGAGTTTTTCTCGAAGTGTGTTGCGTGTGAGTGACATTTCCGCCGCCCCAGACGTTCGTACACCTGATTTAGAGAGTCCACAGTAAAATGCTTCCTGATATATCAGTTATCGATAGTGATAGTAACCTACTCCGCAAGCGGGTCACGTTCCCAGAACTCGGAGGATTTGTTCAGTTTTGGGACCCACGTATCCGACCCAGCCGCCAGCATCGCAACCCGGGAGGCTGGCACCTGTTTGAGTTCGTCGTGTGGGAGATACTGCTGCATCTCCTCGGCGAACGCGACGACATCCTCGTGGTCGGGCATCGAATCTCGGTCGAGACGACCACGGGAGTGGCCGACGTGCATGTAGGCTTTCAACTCGACGAAATCCGCACGAGCGCGTTCGACCATCGTTGCGTACCACTCCGGATGGTGCATGTTGTGGCCGTTGACAAGAGTGGTCCGAATGACGGTCCGGGTCTCGTCTTTCTCGGCTAACACGTCGAGTGTCTCGATTAACTTCTCCCAGGCGTCGTCGTCGACAGCTTTGACCGTCGAGTCGAAGGTCTGGCGGTCCGGCGCGTCCACTGACACGTACAGTTGCGTGGGGTCGCAGTCGGCGAGTACCTCGGGTTTCGTCCCGTTCGAGACGAGGAAGGTTGTGATGTCGCGGTCGTGGAATTCCTCGATCAGTTCGTCGAGATAGGGGTACAGTGAGGGTTCGCCATCCAGTGAGATGGCGACGTGGCGTGGTTCCATCGCCTCGTCAAACCGCTCGCGCGGGACGTCCTCGTTCCCGCCAAAGCCAGAGAGAAGTTTCGTCTGGAGTTCGACCGAGGCGTCGGCCACGGCCGCGGGGTCGTCCCACTCGACATCGCCGAGTTCGTAGGCGTGGCCGGCGTGGTCTCGCCAACAGAAGACACACCGCTCGTTGCACTTGACGACCGGCGTCATCTGAATACAACGGTGTGATTCGATGCCATAGAATATGTTCTTGTAACATTTTCCTTCGCCGCGGAGGGCGTTTTTCGTCCAGCCGCAGGTCTGGACGGCCGTGTGATTCTCGCTGTGGTAGTTGGGGTCGTCTACCTGTTTCGGGCCACCGTCCGAGTCGCTCATACAGCGTTGTACCCTGCCCGGGAGTGTTAACACCAACGGTCAGGTGGCTAGCCAGCGGAGTTATATGTAAGCCAAACAGAGAGTCAACTAGAGGAAGATGAGAGTCATGACCCTGTTCAACC
>JAQCNR010000216.1 GCA_028274925.1 Halovenus sp. | reverse complement strand
TCTGTCGTCGACGACTTCTCTGAACTGCTGGCGGGTGTTCTGTGCCCCAACGTAGCCCGCGCTGTCGTCGCTCGTCGCAAGTGTCCGGCCCACGACGAGACGTGCACGAACGTTTTCGCCCAGTTGGTCCGCGTCCATCGTCGCGACTGCCTCGCGCCACTGCTCGCTGTACCCAGTGCCAACACCGATGTCCTGCCCAGCCTGTGCGACAAGGGTCGTAAACTCGACTGCAGTCACTGCAGAGTTGACCAGCGGTTGCATGTCAAGTCCCGGCAGCGAAACCTCCTCGACGGATACACCTGCTGAGTCCAGTTGCTCAGTTTCGCGTTCGACGCGCGCTGCGACGGCGTCCGACGAGCGATTCTGGGCGTTCGTCACGAGGCCAACACGGAGTCCGTCGGGGTCACTGTCGAGTCCAGCAGTCGGGTCAGGGGTTGGGACGCCATCTGTCGATGGGTCGCGAACATCGGGGCCGTTGATTGCAGCGAGTACCGTCGCCGCAGTCTCCACATCCGGGGCGAGTGGGCCGATATGGTCGAGCGAACTCGCCAGGTCAGCGAACCCGAACCGCGGAACAGTGCGAAAGGTTGGTTTGAATCCGACGACGCCACAGTACGAGGCCGGAATGCGAACCGATCCGCCGGTATCAGTCCCGAGCGCTGCGTCGACAAGGCCAGCGGCGACGGCCGCACCACTCCCGCTGGATGAGCCGCCGGGAACGCCCTCGCTGTTCGGGTTTGTCACCGGACCGTGTGCGCACGTCTCGCTAGTCGTGGAGTAGGCAAACTCGTCCATGTTGGTCGTGCCAACCACCCGACCACCAGAATCGAGCAGTCGCTCTGTGACGGCAGCGTGATACGAGGGCTCGAAGTCGACGGCCGCCGAGCCACAGGTCATCGGTACGCCTGCGACTGCGATATTGTCTTTGACGGCGAGGTCCATCCCGCCGAGTGCTCCGGAGTCTGAACCTGACAGCTCACAAGTGTACAGAAAGGCGTTGTACTCGTCGTCGCCCTCGGAGACGTCCTTGGCTGAGTCAGACTCGAAGGCAGTTGGTTCGAGTCCCCCGAGCAGCGCTTCGGTGTTCTGGATTTCTGTCTCGTAAGCCTCGTGTTCGGCCGCCGAGAGTGTCAGTCCGTACGTCTCCGCGGCGCGGTCCAGTAGATCCCCCAGTTGTGGTGTGTTGTCCTCTGACATCGTGATTACTGAGACCAACAGCCACTTACTCGTTTCCCCGCCTCAGGGGAGATACCGAATCGCGATGACGCCAGCGTCCTCGTCACTTCGAATCTCGACGTGGTCGACACCGTTACGGGCCGCGTTTTTGTACGGCTGTTCGTCTTCGTCGAGAGTGTCGACAGTCGGTTCGACACGGTCTGGCTCGATTTTGAGGACGTGGACTTCACCGGTGCCTTCGCGCTCGAAGGCGATTACTTCGTCTTCGTCCATCTCGTCGGCAATTTTCAGGGTCTGTGTCGTCGGCGAGAGCGAACTAATCTCTACATCGACTTTCCACTGGTCGTGCAGTTCCTTGACCAGATACGAGACTTCCATCGGGGGCTGGGCAATCAGCGTTACTTCGACAATCTCGTGGTCAACGAAGCCAGGGTTCTCGGAGAGGGTGACAATTTCTGCCGTCTCCACGTTGTGCAGCGTGACTGCAGTGTCTTCGGCGTATTTGACGTAATATGTCCCGTACTTTGTTTCTGGTTCTTCGGGCTCCTCTGCGAGCGGACCGGAGAGTCCACCTTCCTCCTCGTCGTCGCCGCCAGTCGGGTCAGTGGGGACCACTGGCTCGCTGTCGGCGTCGTCGTACATCCCTGCAATGGGGTCGTTCTCGCGCACATCTCCGCCGTCTTCACCTGCTGAGTCGTCGCGTGCGTCCTCCTGAGTCATAGTCATCTGTAGGCTGCAGACACTCTTTGGGGTTTCGACTCTCTCCGTACCGTGACCACTATACGACCGCCCACCGAGGAACGCAGTATGCAGATCGATATCGGAAATCTCCTCGCGGCTAACGCGCTCGACCGCGCGGACCTCGACGACCTCGACGGGGCTGTCGAATCGGCCCACCAGCGGATCGACGACGGCCGCGCGGACGACGAATTTGGCTACGCCTCGCTCAACCTTCCCGCGACCACCGACCCCGCCGCAATCGAATCGGCAGTCGAACCAGTTGCCGACAGCGACGCCGTGCTCACTGTCGGGATTGGCGGCAGCGCGCTCGGTGCGGCCACCATCTCCCAGGCGCTCGGCCCCAGCGAAACTGACCACTACGTTCTCGATAACGTCGATCCGAAAAGCGTCCAGACGACGCTCTCCAAACTCGACTTCTCTACGACAGCGGTGAACGTTGTCTCGCGGTCTGGAACGACTGCGGAGACGCTTGCCAACTTCCTCGTCGTTCGAGAGGCAATGGACGACGCTGGCGTCGACTGGACCGAGCGGACGGTCGTAACGACTGGCGACGAGGGGCCACTCAGGGACCTCGCACACGGACACGGCCTCCCATCGTTGACTGTGCCGAACGGCGTCCCCGGCCGGTTTTCGGCACTGTCGGCGGTTGGTCTCGTCCCGGCGGCAATCCAGGGCCACGACATCGAGGGACTCGTCGCCGGCGGACAGGCCGGTGCTGACTCGCTCGCGCCGTCGCTGTTCGAGTGTCCTGCCTACGCCTACGGCGCGACAGCCTACGCACTCGACCAGCGCGAGTACTCGACGAACGTGATGATGCCGTACGCCGAGGGATTAGAGGCGTTTTCGGAGTGGTTCGCTCAACTCTGGGCGGAAAGTCTCGGCAAGGACGGCGGCGGCCAGACGCCCGTGCGAGCACTGGGCGCGACAGACCAGCACTCACAACTGCAGTTGTACCGCGCCGGCCCGAAAGACAAACTCGTCTCGCTTGTCCGGGTGACTGACGGCCCCGAGCAACCGATTCCCGAAACGGGCATTCCAGACCTGGCCTATCTGGGCGGCAAAGGACTGGGCGAGTTACTCGACGCCGAATTCGAGGCGACGGAGGCGAGTCTCGCGGCCGCAGCGTGTCCGAACGTCCGCGTCGAAATCGACAGACTCGACGCCGAGAGTGTCGGGCAATTGTTGTACGAGATGGAGGCCGCCTGTATTCTTGCTGGCGAACTCTACGACGTGGAGACGTTCACCCAGCCAGCCGTCGAGTGGGGGAAAAAGGCTGCGCGCGGGCTGTTGGGTGCTGGTGACTTCGAGGAGGCTGAGGCCGTCGCCTCGAAAGAACAGCTCCGTATCGAGTAATCACAGCGAATTTGACTACGCGGCGCGTACTGACTGCAATGGCAGACGATTCCGGCAGTCACAGCTCGATTCGGCTGCCCGGCGGCCAGCCGTTATTCGAGTTTGGCAACGCCGAACAGCGCCGCGTCGGCCTCATCCACTCGGTTCTGCTCGTCCTCGGCTCATTTGTCTGCGGCGGCCTGTTCGTCAGCGTCGGTGGGGGCGCGCTCGACGTTGCTGGCGTCGGTCCCGACACACCCACGGCGCGGGTTGTCGAAACGGCGACGAACTTCCTCGGGTTGGCTATCCTCCCGCTTGCATATCTTGCGTGGCGCGAAGAGTGGTCGCTCGTTGGCTTTTCTGGACCCAACCGCCGCGACATCGGGGCCATGCTCGTCGGTGCTGTCGCGTTGATTGCGTTCATGCTGGCTGGCCAGCGTCTGGTGACAGCACTTGGCTACAACCCGGCGGCGAACGCTGCCGTCGAAACTGGTCGCGAGAACCCAGAGCTGTTTCTCTACTATATCCCGATTGTCCTGCTGCTCAACTCGCCAGCAGAAGAACTCCTCTTTCGTGGCGTTGTGCAGAACTTACTCCGTCGCGCATACGGCGTCATTCCGGGGATTCTCGGTGCCAGTGCTATCTTCGGACTGGTGCATTACTCCGCGCTGGTCGCTGCCGGAAGCGCGGGTGCCTACGTCGTGCTGGCAATCGGGTCGGGGATCATTCTCGGCGTTCTCTACGAGTATACCGAGAATCTGCTCGTCCCGATTACTGTCCACGCCGCCTGGAATTGTCTGGTGTATCTCTCGCTGTACGCCGAGACAACAGGCGTCGCGTGAGACGCCCGTCTGACGCCGTTTTAAACGGGTTGACGGTAAGTATATATTATGCCTGTATCGTACAGCGTCGTGGTGTCAGATGACCGCGCCAATGAGATCCGGCGGCTGGCCCGGAAAAACGACCTCAGAGAGGAGGAAGTGCTCCGCCAACTGGTCGACATCGGGCTAGCAGACCTCGACGAAAGCGTCCGTATCTGACGGATAGCTAGCGGAAGCCTCGCCCTTTAGCGCGGGGTTCAAGCGACAGCACACCGTCGCAAACAACGCGCTACGACTCGTCTGGATGTTCTACATTGTCGAGTCCGGTTCTCACTAGCTTGATGTACGCCTCGGTGAGAGTCTGGTCAGTGTCTTCAGCCCACTCTTTCACTTGACCGTGGAGCGACCACGGAATATCTACGTTCGGACGCATCAGTGACAAGACTTTAGGACCACAAGACCATAGAAGTTGGTGTCGTGAGGCGAACCAACACGTTCGCGGTACGCCCGCTGTCTGACGACGACGAGCGGCTACTGCGGGACTTGATGGACGCCTCTGCGAGCCTGTGGAACGAGTTAAATTACGAGCGTCCCAAAATCGCGTAGCGATTTTGTGTGCGAACGAGACCTCCGGTCTCGTTAACGCCGCCAGCAATTCTTCGATGGCGAATCCGTGTGGGACACTGCCGACTACCGGAAACAGTACGTCGATGTGCTTGGCTCTGCCACTGCCCAACAGGTAATCAGGAAGAATAAGTCGGCGTGGCAGTCGTTCTTTGCCGCCCGTGAGAACGGTGAAGACACTACCCCGCCCGGCTACTGGGGCAACGAGGACGAAGGCCGCGAGCTACGCACATTCATCCGCAACGACCAGTACACGCTGGAAACCGGCGAGCGGTCGCGGGTTGAGATACCAGTCGGGTCGGACCTGAAGGATGAATACGGCCACACTGGTCGCCTACGCCTCGAAGTGTGTGGCGCTCCCAAATGGGACGGCGAACAGGGCCGCATGGAGATACAGTACGGCGAGACAGACGATACGTTCAGGGCCTTTCAGCCTGTTACCGTAGCTGATTCTCGACAGGATTCACCACTGGCTTCGGAAGAAGCCGCACTGGACGTGGGCGCAAACAATCTCG
>JAQCNR010000200.1 GCA_028274925.1 Halovenus sp. | reverse complement strand
CCGTCGCTGTCGAGGGGGTCGACCGACTCAACGAACCCGCGCCGGTAGGTCCCGCCGTAGTCTTCGACCTGTTCGCGGGCCGTCTGCAGGAACTCGTTGCCGCTCACGTCCTCTGTGACGCCGATGACGTTGTGCGTATCGGTCATCATCGCCGCCCGGCCGCCGCCGCGGTTGATGACAACGGTGTCCATGCCCAGACGCGTGGTGTAGAGTGCACTCGTCAACCCGGCGGGACCGCCGCCAACGACCGCGACGTCGTAGTCGAACTGCTCGTCAGTGTACATTGGTCGTCTGTATGGGTTCGACCGATAAAAACGGCCGACATCTGGCCAGCGCCGAACGGCGCAGTTATCCGCTCTATCCGCCACTGTTTAACCCTCCAAGCGAAAACGTCCGGGTATGACTCGACGCCACCGTCGAGAGCTGATACTGTCGGCTGTAACAGCACGGACGCATTCGGCACCCCGGAGTACCGAATATCTCCGCGCACGTACAGCCAACAGTATAACCCAGTTGAGGCACAGATGGTAGACCTCGCTTTTGCGCTGGGGCGGCTCCTGATAGCCTTCGTGCTGGTCGTGCTGAACGGCTTCTTCGTCGCGACGGAGTTCGCGTTTGTCCGGGTGCGGTCCACATCTGTCGATCAGTTGGCGTCGGAGGGACAACCGGGTGCGGAGACGCTGCAGGATGTGATGGCGAACCTCGACGACTACCTGGCGGTCACCCAACTTGGTATCACGCTGGCCTCGCTTGGACTGGGGTGGGCCGGTGAGCCAGCCGTCGCATCGCTTATCGAGCCAGTACTGGGCCCGCTGTTGCCCACGGACCTGCTCCACTTGGTCGCCTTCGGTGTCAGCTTTACGTTCATTACCTTCCTCCACGTCGTGTTCGGCGAACTCGCGCCAAAGACCATCGCTATCGCCCGCGCGGAGCAACTCTCCCTGCTGGTCGCGGCCCCGATGAAGCTGTTCTACTACATCTTTTACCCCGGGCTGGTCGTATTCAATGGGACCGCAAACGGCTTCACGCGCATGCTCGGTATCCCGCCTGTCTCTGAGACCGAGGAAACCCTGGAAGAACAGGAGATACGCCGCGTGCTGGCTCGCTCCAGCGAGCAGGGCCAGGTCGACACGGCCGAGGTCGAGATGATTGAGCGCGTCTTCGACCTCGACGATACGACTGTCCGGACTGTGATGGTTCCACAACCCGACGTCGTCGCCATTCCAGCCGACGCTTCGCTTGCTGAGATTCGCGAGACTGCACTCGCCGCTGGCCACACCCGGTATCCGGTCGTCGGAGCGGACGACCAGGGTGAGGTGGTTGGCTTCATCGACGTGAAAGACGTATTGCGGGCGACCGAGGACGAGAAGGAGACGACGGCGACGGAACTGTCCCGTAGCCTGCTCATGGTCCCCGAGACCGCCACTGCCGACGACATTCTGTTGCAGTTCCGCGAGGAACACCAGCAGATGGCAGCAGTCATCGACGAGTGGGGCGCGTTCGAGGGCATCGTCACGATTGAGGATGTCGTGGAGGCCGTTGTCGGCGACCTCAGAGATGAGTTCGATGTCGACGAGCGCGAACCGGCGGTCAGACAGCTTGACTCGGGAAAGTACGACATCGACGGAAGCGTCCCGCTGACACTCGTGAATAACGAACTGGGTTCTGCCTTCCAGAGCGATGGCGTCGAGACCATCGGCGGGCTTGTGCTCGCACGTCTCGGTGAAATCCCCGAACCGGGCGACGGCGTTGAGGAAGACGGGTACCGCGTTGAGGTCGCCGAGGTCGACGGCGCACGGGTCTCGACTGTGCGTGTCGAGCCCCTCAGCGCTGAGTCGGAGTAACTAGCATCTATCCGGCGGTATCGGCGTCAAAACCAACCCTTTTTGCTACGCTGGATGATAAAAAATCAATGGCTGGCCCACGTGATCCGGAGTCGAATGCGGTGAACGACGCCGAGCGGGAGGTCCCCGTCACGGGCGAGGTCGTCCCCGACAAG
>JAQCNR010000197.1 GCA_028274925.1 Halovenus sp. | reverse complement strand
ACTGTCTGACAGAGAGGCAGAGGTAACAGCACTGAGGGTTGAGGGCCAGAGCTTCCGTGAGATAGCAGACGAGTTGGACATATCGCCACAGAATGCAAACAAGGCGTGGCAGCGAGCGAAACAGAAGGCAGCAGACGCCGAACAGTCGGTCGAAGTGTTCGAGGACGTGGGATTGCTTGGGCGGTAATATTCCTGTGACCATGATTGTCGCAACAGTTTGGGTGCCAGACTTTTTATAGATGAGATATGATTGATTTGATGGCAGGGACAAGGACTCGGGAATAAAGCAGTCGTGGCATAGAAGCCCATTGAACCGGGTGGATACCACGAATGCTAAAAAATCGGGAACCACCTGCCACGGGAGGCCTCCTTAGTAGACACTCAACATAATTCCTGAGTGTCCCTGTTGAGTGCCAAATCAAGGAATAAGATAATATTGCCGGTTACATGAAATCCCCAAGACTCGTGGGCTTATTGTTGTCGTTCTCGAAAATTCGGTCGATCCGTGTTTCGAGGATCTGGAGGCGCTGTTTGGTGTACTCGTCCGCGCCGAACTCCTCGGCGACGGTGATAGCGGTGTCCATGTACTTGTTAACCGAGCCTTCGTGGACAGTCAAATTGATTCCGCCGCCACACTCCCGACAATCTCCTGTGAGCGGTGCACGGCGGTACTTCTTCCCACAGTCCAGACAGCGGAACTCCTGACTGGAGAATGCCTTGAGGTTGCCGAGCAGGTCCGGCAGGAAGTGGAACTCGATGATTCGCTCGGCCACGTCAGATTCGTCGACCGCACGGAGTTTGCGCGACAGCGCCAGCTGGGCGTCCATCTTCTCTTGCATCGACCCCAGCGTCTTGTATGCCGACAGATCAGGCCCAGCAGCGATATTTGTGGTGTCGTGACTGTGCGCAAATTCGGTGTACTCCCGGTCGGTGCCGAGCGTCTCCTCGGCAATTTTCATGATGTCTTCGACATCCTCGGGGTCGGCCATCTCCCGGGTTGCTTCGTAGAACTCCTGTGGGTAGGTCTCCATGATGTCGATGTTGTGCGCCTCGTCGTCGATTTCTGTTGGGTCGATGCGAGAGGACATCACCAGCGGTGCGTCCATCGAGTTGTGCGCGTACAGCCAGTCTGCGGTAAAAATTGGCTCACCACCAACCTGAAGATCGTACAGGTATCCGTCGTAGTCGACATGCTCGATATCCTGCACGCGGAGGTACGACAGGTCACCGTCAACAATCGTTCGTAGTGTCTCAAGAGGCTCCGTCGCCCGGTCGGGAAGCGGGCGGTTTTCGAGTTCATCGACAATCTCGTCGAGTTTTTCCAGCGAGACGTTGTCCCGGCGTTTCAGATACTTCGGAACGATCTCCTCAACACCGGTGATGTCCATGCCGCGGATCTTCCACAGCGCGTCGGGAATCGAAACGACGAGACTCTTCGGCTGGTACGGGTCCTCGCCGCGGAGGATACGTCGGAACGGATTGTCCGACGCGCCGCCGGAAACCGTCACCGTGTAGATCGGCTGGCGTCGGTCGTCGCGTTCGCGTCTCGAGATGTTCGAGACGATACCGAGCCGGTGTAACAGATAGACAATGCCGTCTTTCACGTCCTCGCTCGTCGTGTGGAAGCCGACGGTGGTCACGTTACCGTCGCTCTGTTCGCTACCATCGCCTGCGATGAATCCGCGGAGGAAGGAAAGAACGATCTCATGTGGGGCGTTCAGGATGCACTCGGGTACGACCTTCTCACTTGAAGAGTACTCGTCGCAGTCCTCGAAGCCGAGATCGTACAGGACTTCACGGAACACGGCGGGGAAACGGACCTCGTAGGCCCGGTTCGACCAGCGTGTCCGTGGTTCGATCCCGAGGCTGTTCTCCCCTTTTCTGACCGCCTTCTCAACGATCTCCTCGTCGCCGTTGTGGATTGCGGGACAGAACGACGAGAGGGACCCCTCCGCGACGAACAGTCCGAGCAACCAGGCGAAGTCCTCGTCCACGTCGATCTGTCGGCTGATCCCGTCCTCCGATCCCGGAAGCCCAATCCGGACGTCCTGTGGAACCTCGAAGCCAGCATAATCAAGAATCCGCTCGAACCGGTCATGACCGAGCTTGCTCCGGTTGAGCCGGTAGGCCAGACCCGATCGGAACGCCTGATGGGTCGGACTCCCGTGGTCGGTCGTCTCCCAAGCGGTCCTGAGCAGGTCCTCGACGTGGTCGTCAATGACGACGTACGGTTCGTCGAGCGACGACGGGACGTCGATCGTCATCGAGCGGGTCTCGACAGGGAGTTCGCGCGGCGCAACGATCAGATCGCCGGGAGAGAGGTCCTCGCCCGCGACCTCCTCAATCCCGTCACTGGACCGGAAGAGGCTGTGGCTTTCGGTGATTTCGATCGAACGTCCAAACTGCGTCTCGACGCGGAGCAACTGCTCGTCTTCGTCCGCCCGGTATCGGATCGCTTTCTCGATTGGTTGGAGACCAGCCCGGTGGTTATCGTCGAAGACGTACGTCTGCCAACCTTCTGCTGCACAGGTTCGCTTACGGAATTTGCCGTCGACTTCGACCGGAGATTCCAACTCGTTCCAGAACTCCTCGAAAGTCAGAAATCGGGTGTTTCCGTCCGAGTCAACCGCGACGAGGCGGGAGTCCTCTGCGACACTTCCGCCCCGTTGGTCCGGGAGATACTTTTTACTGAAATTCAGCAGTCCGTCGAGCAGCAACATCACGCAATCTTCGTCACCGTCACACTGCGCTGACGCAAGTCCATTCACGACGACCCGGTTCGTATCGGCGACGGTTAGACAGTACGTGTGCTCGAGATCCATCGAGACACGTTCGACCTGTGATACGGTATCAAGCTTCGGCCGTCCGCCGTCCGCTGGGGCTGCCAGCTCGTTCGGACGCTGTCCCGAATCCAAATCGGTCGCTCGTGGGATCCGGTCACCAACCGAAATCCGGTGTGCTTTGATTGACTCCACCCCATCTCTCCAGCGGCAGAGTTCGTGGTCAGGCGTGACGGTGAGCGTACGACTCGTCTCAGTCTCGACGCGTACCAAGTGGTCCGGCGCAGGGTGTTTCGACACCGCTTCGACCGGTTTGTTCGTCCACTGCCCGTCCTCAGTCAGCGTTCGGACCTGCTCGGTCCCGTCTAATTCCTCGATGAGTACCCCGAAGTCATCTTCTTCGGGATTATCGAGTCGTCGTTCGACGAATGCCTCGATACTCAATTCTCGGATGTCACCGTCATCGACGTATCTGAGTTCTGTCTCCGGGTGGAAGCAGTTTCGGCGTTTCGCGGCGTGAAAGTACGGATGCGCGTATCCGACGGCCGCCGACGTGAACCCAATCACTCGTCCGACAGTTGCGGCACTCGTGTGCGGTGCCATCCCGAAGACCAGTTCGCCAATCAGGTCCTGTCGGTCCTCGAACTCGTAGTATCGGTCCAGTCCGTAGTACTGCTCCAGCAGGTCGTCGACGAAATCCGCCGTCTTGAGCATGTGTTCGGCCGCGCCGTTGGAGAGCACCACGTCCTGCACTTTGAGTTCGACCAGTTGCTCCTCGTGGTGCAACGGGTCGCCGCGGATGTCCTCGGTGTAGCCCAACTCCTGCAGGTCTTCGACGGTCACGTCGAGTTCGGCCGGTCGGACCGAGGTGACCGGCAGGTCGGTCATATCGTAGCGAACAGTGCCGTCCTTGAACGCCGACACGTCGTGTTTCGCCCGGAGAATGCCTTTCTCCAGCGGTTCGGGTGTTTTTTCCTTCGAGGAAAGTCCTTTGACTGCTTTGAGTTTGTCGTAGGCGGCGGGACGCTCGCCGACGTTCGCCAGTGCCGACTGGAGTTCGTCATGGATATCGAGCGTTTTTGTCTGTGTCGGATAGGCGAGCGTCTCACAGTGGTTACACTCTGCGCGGCCCGACTCGTCGGTGTCGATTCGGCTGTCGCAGTCCGGGCAGACGTACACCGGCGCAGCGATACCGCCGCAGTCGGGACAGCGCGGGCGGTGGGTCTCGGTGGCGCAGTCGACACACTCCCGGCGGCCGACCTGCACCTCGACATCGCCCTGTGTGCCTTCGACGGAATCACCGTGGGTCGCGGCGGCAGCGACATCGCGCTGGTTGCCACCGGCCTCGCCAATCGGAAAGAGCGTGTGGACGGCCGGCGAGAGTTCTCGCTCCTCGGATTTCTCCGGTCGGCCCATCCGGTTGCCGATGCGGGTCGGTGCGCGCTCGCGGACCCTAAAGGGTGCGAGTTCGTTGACGGCACGAATCGCGTTCTCGCCGTCTGCGTAGTTCCGGGCCTCGGCGGAGAGGTCGGACAGCGACCACGTCCGCTGGAGGTCGTCGTCGAGTCCCAACGTGCGGACCATTGGTCGCCAGACGGGAATTTCGATGCTGTCGCCTCGCTGTGAGTGCGCGACGAGTAGTGATTCGAGTGCGTCACGCACCGCAGTCGTGTTTTCGACGACCAAGGTATCGGTTTGGCCGGGTGCATTCGGGGTCGGTTGGCGGGTCGCGCCGTCGGTCGCCGCAATCTCGCCCTCGGCAATCGCGTCGGTAAGCGAGTCGAGTGCCGTGACGCTCAGGTCGTGCCAGAGGTAGGTGTATTCCGGGTGGAGTGGCGCGTCGTAGCTCTCGGTCCACTCCAGTGCGTGGTCTGGGCTCGGGTGGTCGAGGTCGACAGCCACGTCGTCGCGCATCGCCTGGACCGGCGCGCCAGCGTCCTCGAACTCCTGAATCCACCACTCGACGGCGTAGCCCGCGGGCGCGAGTGAGTGGTTGTTCTCGACGAACTCGCCGTAGTTGACGAGATACTCGCCGAGGTCGAGAATCTTCTCGACGCCGTTTCTGATTTCCAGCGCTTCCGCAGCGCCGTCGATCCGCCGGACATCGCCGTTAGCGAGTCTGACTGTCGGCCCTTCGATAGAGTCGACTGGGACGATACCCGCAGCCTTGCCCGGCCGTTCAGTTTTGGCCTGCGTCCCAGTTGCGAGGAAGTCGTCGACGAGGTGCATCGTCGCCGGATGAACCCCCGCAGTAGCGTGGCCGTGGTTGCGCGCGCGACCATACCGGAGTCGGAACCCACCGGTTTCGCTTGGGTGCGAGAAGACCGGTCGACCGGCGATGAGGTCCTGCAGGTATTTTTTGGACTTGTCCGCACGCGGTGGTCCGTCGTCCTCGTCTGTATCTTCTGCGTCGTCCTCCGCGGCCGGTTCGTTGTCTTCGGAGTCGTCGGCGTCGTCCGCTGCGTCGCCGTCGCCGTAGTTGCCGTCGATGAGGTCCTGCAGCCACGGCCACTCGACTTCGTCGAGACTGCGGGTGTAACGCTGAATCTTCGGCGCTTTCAGCGCGATTCCCTCACCGAAGACCAGACACATCCCACCACGAGCGGAGTTCGTGGCCACGCGTTCGAGGTCCCGGAAGCCAGAGACTTCCTCGTCACCGGTCGCCTCGCCATCGAGCATAATCGGCATATTCCCGGCGATGAATTTCGCTTCCTTCTCCTTGGGAGCGTACTGCAGTCCTGTCTCGTTGTCGTACAGTTCGACCTCCTCGGCATAGCGGTCGACCTCGTCGTCCCGGGGCCGGTACTCGTCGATACCCAGCAGGGCGCGGGCGTAGTCAGCCACGAGCACCGACAGCGCCTGTGCGGTTCCGCCTGCCGACCGAATTGGGCCAGCGTAGTAGATGTTGATGAACTCGGAGCCGTCGTCGTTGTTGAGAATCTCGACGCGGTCGATGCCCTCGATTGGGGCGGCGACGACGCCCTCGGTGAGCAGCGCAACGGCGGTCCGGACCGCGCCCTCGATTTTCCCGGCGCGGGAGTCGTAGTCACCGACAGTGCCTTCGACGAAATCGTCGACGAGTTCCAGCGCCGCCTCTTCGCGGGACATCTCACCTTCGAGTTCCCGGACGCGTTCGGCGACGCCGGCGATACCGAGAATGTTCTCGACGCGGTCTGCCATGTCCCGGGCGGTCGGAATCTCGACATCGGTGGTCGGGTCGCCGCCGCGTTCGCGGGCCTCGCTTGCGACAGCTATCGCCTCGTCGAGTTCTGTTTCGAGTTCGTCGAAGTATCGTTCGTCTGCCGGTCGCATTCCTTACAGTCCCCAGAGGTCCAGGTCGGTTACCTCGTCGTGTTCGCGTTCGAGTGTGGTGTCGAACTCTCGAACGTACAGTTCGCCGGCGAAGGTCGTCGCAGAGTCGAGGTGGCCAGCGACAGTGCTGCCGTCCTCGCGGGAGAGTGTCATATGGGTGTGTGCGAAGCGTTCGTCGTCAAGCCAAGAGATGTTCCCGACGGCGGGCGCAACCTCGAAGGGTTCGTCGAAGACGATGCTGTCGTAGACCTGCTCGTCTTGGTCGTAAAAGAGGAGCTCAGCGTCCTGCACGGCACCGAGCCCGTAGAAAAATGCGGCGTCGATACCTTCGTCCTCGGCGAAATCCTCGATTTGTCCGCGCCAGTCGCGGCCGTGGTCGAGTCGTGCCACGTACTCGCGGGCGCCCTCGACTTCCTCGTAATCCATATCGTGACCGGAGGAGGCCAAT
>JAQCNR010000063.1 GCA_028274925.1 Halovenus sp. | reverse complement strand
CTACGACGCGCTTGGCACCCAGCGCGACCCCGGCGACACGGCAACGACGAACTTCGAGGAAGGACGATGGTGGTATCCCACGGTCTATCGCGGCGAGGACGGCACCTCGAAAGGCACCTACGTGAATATTTGCACACCAGTCGAAGTGTTCCCAGACAGCGTCCGATACGTCGATTTGCACGTCGACGTAATCAAACGACCCGACGGCACGACCGAACTGGTCGACGAGGACGAACTCGCTGCGGCAGTGGGGGCAGGAGAACTCTCAGAAGACCTGGCCGAGAAAGCTCGGACCGTTGCCAAAGCTGTCGAAAATGCCTTCTAACGCTCGATGAGTCGGTGAAGCAAGCCGCCGGGCAACCCCGACCGGATGAGTCGGTCGTACAGCGCGGGCGGCAGAACTGACTGTAGCCGTGGCAACCACCGCGAGCGCGCGCTGACTCGGTAGCGCGCGTTCGGTTGGTCGCCAGTTGCCGCCGCAATCATCGCGTCGACAACGGCCTCGGGGTCGGTCGAGTCGGGCGAATACGACTCGAAGGCGTGGTACTGGTCGTCGTACGCGCTGTTCTCGATACGGTCCAGTGCCTCGCTCGCGCGTTCGTTGAACCCCGTCCGGACTGGACCGGGTTCGATCAGCGACACGTCGACGTTGCGCGGGCCGAGTTCTCGCCGGAGCGAGGCGGTGTAGCCGTCCAGTCCCGCCTTCGCCGCCGAGTACGCGCCGTGATACGGCAACGGGACGCTGCCGACCATCGAGCCGACGACGACGACCCGTCCCTCGCGGCGGCGCAGTTTCGGAAGAAGCGCACGAACGGGAATGTGGACGGCTAACAGATTCGCCTCTAGATGCTCGCGGAGAGCCTCCGGCGAGCAGTCCTCGAGCGCGCCGAGTTCGTACCAGCCAACCGCCGACAGCACAACGTCGGGCTGGACATCTTCCAGACACGCCTCGACCGCAACTTCGTCGCGGAGGTCAACAGTCCGGCACTCGACCGGTTCAGGAAGGTCGGCGAGGCCGGCCTCGTCGCGGTCCAGCGCGAGCACGTCGTGGCCCTCGGCAACCAGTCGGGTCACGGCACGGCGACCGAGTTCACCAGCACCACCAGTCAGGACGACACGCATACAGCCACCTCTGGCCGGCCAGACAAAACCACTTGGGGTCGACCGGGAGGAAAGCTTATTCCTCCCTGCGTCTAACGACAACCAATCCGGTATGGCTGAGATTGAAGAGAGCGTTTCCGGCTACAAGTGCCGCGGCAGTTGGGTTGAGGTCGTTGAACACGGCGAGCGGATGACTCGCGCGCTACAAGAACTCGCCGAGGACCACGCGGTCGACGAATCGGCACTCGAAGAGTTCGACGAGTGGCGCCCAAAAGCACACGAACGCCTCAAAGAAGACGTCAACGAAAAGACCGCCGAACAGGCAAGCGTCAGTGAAGGCAAAGGCGAGCAGGAGGGCAAAGACCCCGACGAGGACCTCCAGAAGGCCGGGGAAAAACTCGCTGAATCGTACGAGAACCTCGACGAACCCGACGAAGCAGTCGGCAAGTGGGGCGAGAGCATCGACTACGTCGCACGGGCCGCAGACTCCGCGGGACGGAAAGCGATGCGGAAAGTCGAGGGCACAGTCTACAAGAACGTGATGACGCAGATGTCGCCGTACTACTTCGATAACGACCTCGTGAGTGCGAATCTCCAGCGCGTGAGCCGCGGGCAGGGTGGGGAGTACACCTTCGAGGTCAACGTCAACGACGACGACCTGAAGATTCGCGTCTCGAACAAACTCGCTGACTTCGACAACGACCTCGACCGCTGGCACGTCAACACCGAGAAAGAGACCGAGGCGGTCGCCGCTGCCGAAGGTGTCGAGCCACCGAGCGAAGACGACACCAACGACGCGAAAACGAACTGACGAGACAAAAAGGATAACTCAGTTCGCGTCACATCGAGGAGTGTGCTTGCTATCGCCACGATTCCAGACCTGCTTCGTCTGCTCGTCCTCCCATTTTTTGGGTATCTCGCCTGGCGTGACGTTGCGACCCGCCGGGTCCCGAACCGAACGTGGATTCCGGTTGCCATCCTCGCTGTTGTCCTGCTCATCTGGGAGCTGTACGTCGTCACAACTGGCGAGTTCACTGGCTTCCAGCAACGACAGTTCTACATTCGGGTTGCTATCTCGATTGGCTTCATTATCCCGCTGACCTACCTCTTCTGGCTGATCGGCGGCTTTGGTGGAGCCGACGCGAAGGCGTTTTTCGTCCTCGCGGTGCTCTTTCCGACCTACCCGCAGTACACCCTCGGCGAACTCGGCGTTGGCGGCGCGCTCGCCTCGCTTCCGGTTGTCCAGACCACTGTGGGCGTGTTCTCACTCACGATTCTCTCGAATACGGTGCTGGCTGGCGCTGCGTACCCAGTTCTGCTCGCCGGCAAAAACGCGCTCACTGGCTACGTCTCCCCCGGGATGTTCGTCGCCAAACCGATTCAGGCCGAGGACGCAATCGAGGAGTACGGCAGCCTCCTCGATTTCCCCGACCGGCGACTCATCGACGACCTTTCGCTGGATGGCCTCAGTTCGTACTTCTCCTGGCGACGGCTGGACCTGGACGCGTTACGGATGTACCTCCAGTGGCGTGATATCACGCTTGCGGAACTCAGAGCGAACCCCGAACTGTACCGTGACCCCGAGACAGTTCCGGACGAACCGAACCCGCCCGGCGACGGAATGATCGCAACTGACGGCGGCGTCGACCAGAGCGAGCAACCGGCGGACGCTGAGTACGACGACCCGTGGGGCGCAGACGCATTTCTCGACGATATCGAGGGCTCAGCCTACGGAACGACGCCAGAGGGACTGCGAGAGGGGTTGGAGACGCTCAGTGATTCGGAGGTTGTCTGGATTTCGCCTGGGATTCCGTTCCTCGTCCCGCTGTTTCTCGGGCTCATCATCTCGTTCACCTACGGCGACCTGCTCTTTAGGTTCCTCTCAGCCATCGGACTGGCCTGACTCAGTCTGATTGGGCTTCCGGCGGCGACTCCTGAATCTCTGTCCGCGCCTCCGTGACGAGGACTCGGACGCCGTCCTGATACGAGGTGTCGATGTCGATTTCCCAGCCGTGGACGCGGGCAAACGTCTTCGCGTTGGGAAGTTTCATCCCTGCCTCTGCGGTCGGCACGGACTCTCCGAAGGCGAAGTAGCCCTCGATGTTGCCGTTTGGCGGGTTGCCATCGTCGGTGACCGCGAAGCCTGTCTCAGTTAGGTCGACAGTGACTGTCTCTGCCTCGTTTAGCCGGTTGAAGACGAAGACGTTGCCAAGCAACTCTCGAAGTCGACCCGGGTCGGCTTCGATGGTCCCGCTGTTCTCGATGACGAGTTCCATCTCACCAGTCTCTGCGTTGAACCACGCGTCGTCGACGGCTGTTTTGAGGTCGACTGTGTTGAGTCGCTCGACC
>JAQCNR010000062.1 GCA_028274925.1 Halovenus sp. | reverse complement strand
CCGCCCGAGGAGCCAATCCCACCGACGATACCGGCGACGCTGCCGGAGTCGTCGGGGAACATCGACGGGACCATCGCGAAGATTGCGCCCTCTGCGAACGCACAGCCCATGCCGACGCCGAAGGCGGCGACAACAGCCAGCAGGATGTTACCCGACAGGCCCGCCATGGTCATCGCAAACATCGAAAGGACGACATAGGTCAGCGTGATGAACGTCCATTGATTTCGGTGTTCGCCCTCAAACCGCGAGATGACATCCCACTCTTTGCGTTTGAACACATCGCTCATATAACCGCCAATGGGGCGGAGCAACCCTGCGGCAATCGAGAACGTCGCCGCGAAGGCCGCGGCAATCTGGAGTCTCCCTTCACCAAACGCCTCGCGATAGTACGTCGACAGCCACGTATTCATCGAGATTTCCAGCCCGAAGGTCATCACGTACGCGACCGCGAGCACGACTGCGCCGTATCGGGTCGCGACCCAGAGCCACTGCTTGAACGTGACGCCCTCTTTGGTCGCCTGACGTTTCTCGGTGCTTTTGGCGGCCTCGGCGAAGAAGTAATAGAGGAAGCCAGTCACGATTGCGGCCGCGCCCGTGTAAAAGAACGCAGCCCGCCAGTTCGTGTCGAACAGTGGGCCACTGTATCCCGCCCCGAACAGCGTCGGCAAGATTAACAGCGAACCCAGCCCAGCACCAGCGTTCCCAACGCCGGCGTAGATTCCTTCCGCCGGGCCGATATTTTCTTCCTCGAACCACTCCGACACGTGTGCAATGCCGATAACGAAGGTGATCCCCGCGAGCGAGGCGACAATACGCGCGGCGATAAACACCTCGTAGGTCTGGGTGAACGCCGAGACGACTGCTGCACCGCCGACAATCATCATCGTCCAGAACACCGTCGTCGGCGCGCCGAACTTGTCGGTCAGCGGCCCGATAACGATTCGACCGAGTGGCACAGCGACGATTGCCGCGCTCGCAACGATACCGAGTTCCGCAACTGAGAGGTCAAACTCGCTGGCGATGCCCTCGGTGTACGGAGCAAACGAGAACCAGATCGTAAATCCGAGGAAAAACATCACCGTCGCGAATATAAGGTTCTTCCACTTGCCCGGGATCATGACTGGCTCACCGCCGTTTCGGTGTTATAGCCGTATGGGCCACGTCCATATATTTCGATATCTGGTCCACAATCAAGCAGTATTATTCCATTCTGGAAGACGCTCGTTTGCATTACATCCGACTGACTTCTATCCATTCATAAAACTGTTCTCGTTTACGAACTTTCAGTATCGCGGTCTGAAGCTGTGGAGATGGCCAATCTCAAGTCAGATATAGAATCCTTAAGGACATACAGTGTTAGATTATTCGACAAATAACCCTACAGATGCCCAATATGTACTGGACAAAAGGTCACCAGACAGAATAGCAGTCGTATCCAGTCGAGTAGTGCTGCGCGCTGGACAGGCCTGAGAACGTCTGTGCTAGCCAATTTTGGCAGTTTCAAAAATAGCGAGCTGAAAATTGCGCAGAAAAGACAGCTCAGTTCGGGGTGTCAGGCGCTCCGAGACGGATGGCACACTGTTTGAAATGTGGTTCGGCAGATTGTGGGTCGACGTCTGAGAGCGTCAGGCGGTTCGTCGCAGGGTGGTGGATCGGGAGCCAGACCATTCCCTCGGGAACACCCTCGTCTGGGTCGATGTCGACCGTTACTCGGCCGCGCCGCGAGACGACGCCGACGGTGCCGTCGGCAACGATCTCTTCGTAGGCCTCGATTGTCTCCGGATTGATTCGCGCGACGGGGTTGGCAGTCTCGGGCATAGACCGCGAGCGAATGCCAGTGTTGTAGCCGTCCTCCTCGCGGGCAGTCGTCAAAGTGAGTGGGTACTCGTCGTCGGTCGGTTCCGGGAGGTCAGTCTGGTTCGCGGTCGAAAACTGTGCGTTACCCGTCGCGGTGGGGAACGACCACGACGCGCCGCCGTCAGTGACTGCGCTGTCGGTACCGCCGTCGGCAGTGCCCGGGTCGGTCGCCTCGTAGTAGCGGTAGCCCCCGGCGCTGTCCTCGTCTGGTGCTGGCCACCTGACGGCAAGGTCGTCTTCGAGTCGCTCGTAGGTGATGCCCGAGCAGTCGGCCGGCGTCCCGGCTGTGAGTGCAGTGAACTCGTCGAAGACGGCAGCCGGGTCCGGCCGGCCAGTCCCAATCAGGTCGGGAAACAGTCGTCGTCCGAGCGTTGCGATGATATTCAGGTCCTGACGAACGCCACTGGGCGCGTCAGTTGCTGCCCGGACGCGAGAGACAGTTCGCTCCATATTGATCGCTGTGCCCTCGGATTCGCCCCACGTTGCCGCCGGGAGGACCACGTCGGCCTGTGCTGTCGTCTCCGTGTGGAAGGCGTCTTGCGCGATAACGAAAGCGTCGTCAAGTGCCTCTATCACGGGGTCGGTATCTGGCATCCCGGCAGCAGGGTTGGTAGCAACCGTCCAGAGCACATCGATATCCTCCCCTACTTTCTCGAACATCCCCACGGGGCCGGGGCCGGTGTCGTCGGGGAGTCGCTCGGCAGGAATGTCCCACTGGTCGGCGATAAACGTGCGCTCGTCGGGGTCTTGGAAGGGACGGTGGCCGGGCCAACTGCCCTTCGACGAGCAGACGCGGGTCCCCATCGAGTTCGCCTGTCCAGTCAGCGAGAACGGCCCGCTGCCGGGTTCGAGGTTGCCGGTCGCCAGACAGAGGTCGATCAGTCCGCGGGCGGTGTCGGTCCCCTGAACGTGCTGGTTGATACCCATACCCCAGTAGACGAGTGTGTCCATCTCGAAGGCACTCGCGAGCAGTTCGAGGTCATCTTCTGCGACCTCCGCCTCCTCGCGGGCTGCCTCGGCGTCGGGGAGTGAGTCGACCAGCGCGTCGAAGCCATCGGTCGCTTGCTCGATGAACGCCTCGTCGACGCGGTCAGTCTCGACGAGTCGGGCCAGCACTGCCCGCGCGAGTGCGAGGTCTTTGCCCGCCGCCAGCGAGACGTGCTTATCGGAGTTCTCTGCGGTTTCGGAGCGAACGGGGTCGACTGTGATGAGTTCGACCCCCTCCTCGCCCGTGGCCTGTTTGAGCCAGCGGAACATCACCGGGTGGGCGACTGCCGGATTCGCGCCCCAGACGACGTGGCGCTCGGTCTCTTCGATGTCGTCGTAGGAACACGGCGGAGCGTCACTGCCGAAGGCCTGATAGTAGGCCGTGACGGCACTGGACATACATAGCGTGGTATTGGCGTCGTAATACCGCGTGCCGAAGCCGCCGCGGGCGAGTTTGCCGAGCATGTAGGCGGCCTCGTTGGTCTGCTGGCCGCTGCCTAGGACACCGACGGCGTTGGGGTCTGACTCGTGGGCATCCCGCAACGCCTGGGCGGCCGTGTTGAGCGCAACATCCCACGTCGTCCGGACGAGTTCGCCGTCGCGGCGGACCATCGGCTTGGTTAACCAGTCGCCGTCGGGGTCCTGGCTCTCTTCGATCCCGCGCGAGCAGGCCAACCCGCGGTTGACCGGGTGGCTCACGTCACCGCGGGCGATGTCGATACCGACGCCCAGGTCCGGCGATTGGTGGAGATGGCCACACCCAACCGCACAGCGCATACAGGTCGTCGGAACCCATTCAGTCACAGGCAATCACCTCGGCCGGAGACGTGAGCGGACTGCGACGCACTGTACGAGAACTGACCAAGACGGCAACTGGGGGCTTCGATCATGGTTCTGACTTTGTCGGTACGTGTAAGCTGTTGTCTATTCGTGTAAATCTTGCTCTCTGTCGTTGTTCTCCAGACACATCCTCCCGGAATAAGTGAACTAAATTACTACAATTCGACTCATTACGAACGATTGTTCGGTTTTAGCTCACCCTCGTGGGCCAGCGCAATGGCCCTTCTACAACCGCAACACACAGCAGCGAGCAGGACGGACGAGTAGCTATGGCACTACAACACGGAACAGCAGTCCCGACAGTTACCGCGCTAACACAGGACGGTGAAAAAGTGACCGTCGACGGCACTGAGCCGACAGTACTGTACTTTTATCCCCGAGACCAGACCCCCGGTTGTACGACCGAAGCCCGGCAGTTCGAGCGCGAACTCGACGCGTATCGTGATGCCGGCGTAACGGTCTATGGCGTCTCGACCGACAGCGTCACTGACCACGCTGAATTCTGCGAGGCTGAAGGGCTGTCGTTCGACCTGCTCGCCGACCCGGACGGCGAACTCGTCGAGGCCTTCGATGTCGAAACGCGCGCCGGTGCCGCCGCACGGACGACCTTCGTTCTCGTCGATGGTGCGGTCGAGCGCGTCTACAAAACTGTCCGGCCGGATGGTCACGCGAGAGACGTACTCGCCGACCTGCTCGATGACGGGGTTGTCGAGTTGCCTGAAAACTGACGACAGCGCTACCGACCGGAGTCGAAGGAGATATCCAGTTCGTCGAGTTTCTCGTCCCACTCCTCACGTTTCTCCTGATGCTCTTCGAGAAATTCTTCGATGAGTTCGGCGGCCTGCTCCTTGCAGCCACCACAGAGGCGGTCACCGTTGGCGCACTCCTCGTACACCTCGGTCGCGAACTCGTCGTCGTCACCGGCCAGCAGGTAGGTGTACAGTTCGTAGACCGGACACTCGTCGGGTTTGCCGCCGAGTTCGCGCTGTTTATCGGCAGTTTCACGACCACCAGTCGTCGCGGATTTGACCTTGTCGTAGCCGTCCTCGGGGTCATCGAGCAGGCTAATGTGTGACGCGGGAATCGAGGAGGACATCTTGCCCCCGGTCAGGCCGGTCATGAAGCGGTGATAGATAGACGACGGCGGCAGGAAGCCGTAACCGTCGTGCTCAATTTCGACCTCGCGGGCCAGTTCTTCTGCCTCCTCGTGGTCGAGTTCGAAAGCGTCGATGTGTTCGTCGTAGACGCGCTTCTCGCCGTCGATAGCCTCGATCAGTCCCTCGAAGGCCTCCTCGGTGGCGTTGCGGTCGATGAAGCGAATCCGGGGCCGGAGCGGTTCCTTGCCCGCCTCGTTGCACATCGTAATCAGACCGTCGAGCGTGGTC
>JAQCNR010000177.1 GCA_028274925.1 Halovenus sp. | reverse complement strand
GTCGCGGCGAGAACCTCGCCTGCCAGCTTAGCTAATCTTGTCGTACTGCTCGCCGAGCTTGTCTGCGGCTTCGGCCATCTGTTCCTGCTCGAACTCGTCGAGGTCCCACTCGATGACCTCTTCGACGCCGTCGGAGCCGAGTTTGGCGGGGACGCCGAAGCCGACGCCCTCGTGACCGTACTCGCCGTCGAGGACGACTGAACACGGGAGCACCTCGCCGGTGTCGTTGAGGATGGCGTTGACCGTGTGGGCGACACCCTGTGCCGGACCCCACTCGGTCGCACCCTTGCGTTCGATGACGTTCATCGCGCTTTCCTGGAGGTCTGCGAGAATCTCCTCCTGTTCGTCCTCGGTGAACTCGGGGTCGGTGCCGTCGACACGGACCTTCGAGAAGACGGGGACCTGTGCGTCGCCGTGTTCGCCCAGAATCGTCGCTTCGACGTTGCCGACGGGGGTGTCGAAGCGCTCCGAGAGGACGTACCGGAAGCGAGCGGAGTCGAGTCGACCGCCGAAGCCGATAACCTGATTTCGGTCGCGGTCGCCGGCCTCGTAGAGGTGGCGGTTGAGCAGGTCGACCGGGTTGGAGGTGGTGACGGTGATGAAGTCGTCGCTGTGTTCGGCCAGCGAGTCCTGAATGTCTTCCATGATGGGCGCGTTATCGTCAGCCAGGTCGAGTCGAGAGTCGCCCGGGCTCCGTGGGAGACCGGCCGTAATGACGACAATATCAGAGCCAGCGGTGTCGGAGTAATCGCCCTGACGGATCTCAGTGTTAGAGTCGTAGGCGATACCGTGGTTGGTGTCAGCGGCCTGCCCAACGGTGACGTCTTCCTGTTCGGGGATATCGACGAAAACAACTTCGTCAGCGATGTCTTCGAGTGCAATCGTGTACCCTGCTGCCGCGCCGACGGTGCCTGCCGCACCGACGATGCTTACTTTTGCCATGGTTGCAACTCCCTCAGCGCTCGCCGTAAACATGTCGAAACCAGATTAGCGAGCGTCCAGCGAAAATACTGGCCGGCTACGCGCGGGTTATGAGCGTTGGCGTGCTGGGCGGAGGACTTGCTGGAAAACCCCAGACCAACAGCCGGATATCCTGCCAGCATGGCCGTCACGGTCCGGGCAACTCACCTCTCGAACGGGATTGCCGAGTATTAGCGCCATCGCGGCAACAGAGAGGAATTGGACTGGCGGCAGGAACGTGACCTGCGTCCTCATATTGTGACGTCTTAGAGTGGCACGTTGCCGTGCGTTTTTGGAATTGTCTGCTCGTTTTTTCGCCGGAACATCTCCAAGTCTTTGACCAACCGTTGACGGGTCTCGCCGGGGTGGATAACATCATCAATGTACCCTTGCTCGGCGGGTCTGTATGGGTTCGCGAACTCCTCACGGTACTGTGCGAGCAGTTCTTCTCGGAGCGCGTCGGGGTCCTCTGCTGCTGCCAGTTCGTCTCGGTAGAGGATATTGACCGCACCACGAGGCCCCATGACCGCCATTTCGGCCTTGGGCCAGGCGTAGTTGATATCAGAACCGAGGTATTTCGAGCCCATCACGATGTAACTGCCCCCATATGCTTTCCGGGTAATAACTGTCAATAGCGGAACGGTCGCCTCACCATAGGCGTAAATCAGCTTCGCCCCGTGTCGGATGATTCCGTTGTGTTCCTGGTTCGTGCCAGGCATGAAACCCGGGACATCGACCAGGGTCAGGATTGGGAGGTTGAAGGCGTCACAGGTCCGGACGAACCGGGCACCCTTCTGGCTAGCCTCGATATCGAGCGTGCCGGCGTTGACGCTCGGTTGGTTTGCAACGACCCCGACGGCCCGGCCGCCGAGACAACCAAAGCCGACGACGAGGTTCCGGGCAAACTGTTCGTGTACCTCGAGAAATGTCTCGCTGTCGACGAGTTTTCGGATTACGGTCCGCACGTCGTAGGACTGGCGTGGTTCGCTGGGAACGATATCGGTTAGCTCCGCTGTCGAGCGGTTCGGGTCGTCCTGTGTCCGCGAGACGGGTGGGTCTGCGAGGTGGTTTGCGGGCAGATAGGTCAGCAGTTCGCGCACCTCGTCGAGGGCCGCCTGCTCAGTCTCGCCGACGCTGTGAGCAACACCGCTGCGTGAGGCGTGGACCTGCGCCCCGCCGAGTTCCTCTTTGGTGACCTGTTCGCCAGTAACCGTCTCGATGACATCCGGGCCGGTAATCATCATGTACGATGTCTCACCGACCATGAGTGTGAAGTCAGTCAGCGCCGGCGAGTACGTCGCACCGCCGGCACAGGGGCCCATAATCACCGAAATCTGTGGGACAACTCCGGAGGCGCGGACGTTCAGCGCAAAAATCCGGGCGAAGGCGGCGAGCGCGCCGACCCCCTCCTGAATGCGCGCACCGCCAGAATCCCACAGCCCGACAATCGGAATGCCCGTCTCGATAGCAGTCTCCATCACCTCACAGACCTTGTCGCCGACGAGTTCGCCAACCGAGCCGCCGAGGACGGTGAAATCCAGGGCGTAGACAGCAATCCGGTCCCCGTCAACCTCGCCGTAGCCCGTGACAACAGCGTCGCCGGGGACGCGATTGTCCGCGAGACCAAACTCCGTGCGCTGGTGCTCCGCGAACCCACCGACCTCGCGGAAGCTTCCCTCATCGAGGAAGTACTCCAGTCGCTCGCGGGCGGTGAGCTTTCCTTTCTCGTGTTGTGATTCGATCCGTTCCTCGCCACCCCCACGCAGTGCTGCCTGGCGGCGCCGGTGGAGTTCATCGAACTGCTGTTCGTCCATCATCCATCCGTCAGGGATACAGTCGTCGTCCATTGTCGTGCTCTCAGAGAGTGTCGTCGCTCGCTTGCGGCAGGCGTTCGGCGGCGGCTGTCACCATCGCTGGCAGGCCCGACTCGCGGCAACCCACGGGTCGGCGTTACCCTCGGTCAACAACCGCCGGGCGTCGGGTTCGATTCCCTGCAGGCGGTTGGCAGTTACCCACTGTCCTGTCTCGCCGTCCGGGTCGGCGAGTTGGCCCGTCGCGGCCAGATGCTCGCGAACCGCTGTTGCGATGGCATCGGCCTCCTCTGTGGTGGCGTCGTCGGGAACGGTTACCTGGACCGTGGTCGTATCGCCGTCGGCGTCCTCGGCTGTAAGACCGGGGTCGCCGTCGACGACGGTCGTGCGGTGTTCTGTATCTGTCGTGCGTGCGGTCACTGTCCGTGTCGTGTTAGCTGTCATAGGTAGGGTGAATCGAGACGAGCAGTCCTCAGGTGTAGTTGGCGAGGACATCGTCGTAGATAGTCACGTAGAGCTGTTCAATCTCGGCGGCGGTCGGCTTCCGTGGGTTGTTCTCGGGTGAACCCGAGGCAACTGCGTCGGCGGCCATCTCGTCGACAACCTCAAGATAGGCCGCCCGGTCGGGGATATCACCAAACTCCCCGAGTGCGTCGAACAGGCGAATCTCCGAGCACAACTCCCGGACAGCCGTGACGGCCGCCTCCGCGGCGGCGTCTTCAGGCGTGTCCTCGTCAGCAGCGCCAAGCAGTCGGGCAACCTCGGCGTACCGGTCCCGAGCGCCAGGCAGCGAAAAGTCCATTACGTACGGCAGCAACACACCGTTTGCGAGGCCGTGTGGAATATGGAGTTGTGCGCCAAAGGGCCGGGCCATGCCGTGGACCAGCGCAACTGACGCGTTGGTGAAGGCCTGTCCCGCCTGCAACTGGCCGAGTAACATCTCCTCGCGGGCCGCGAGGTCGTCGCCGTTGGCCCACGAGCGCGGCAGCCAGCGGCCGATTCGTTCGATGGCCGACTCCGCGAGCGTGTCGGGCATCTCCCAGGCGTGAACCGAGACGTACGCCTCGATAGCGTGCGTGAGCGCGTCGATGCCCGTAAACGCGGTGTGGCTCTGTGGGAGCGTCCTGACGAGGGTGGGGTCTTCGATTGCGACGGTCGGCATCGCCGCCGTCGCGACAACCAGAAACTTCGTCGCGGTTGACTCGTCGGTAATCACGATTGACCGCGTGGCCTCGCTGCCGGTCCCGGCGGTCGTCGGCACAGCACAGAGCGGCGGAATCGGCTCCGGAACCCCCTCGTACCCCGCCCGGTCGACGGCGTACTCGCGGATTTCGCCGCCGTTGGCCGCGACAACTCCAACCGCTTTCGCCGTATCGATAGGCGAACCGCCACCGAGCGCGACGAGACAGTCACACTCGCCCGCCCGGTACGCCGACAGCGCCGCCTCAACGTTCTCGACGGTCGGGTCCGGGCGAACCTCGTCGTACACCGCTGCGTCCATTCCTGCAGCCTGAAGGCTGTCGAGCACCCGGTCCCCGTAGCGGTCGAACACCCCTGACGTCGCGACGACCAGCGCACTGGAGCCACGACCCCCAAGCCGGTCGCCGACTTCGGTGACGCTGTCACGACCGACCACAATCTCCCCTGGGGCAACGAACTGGTGTGTGTTACCGCCGGTCATTGCTCCAGATACGGCGCAAATATCTCCTCTGCGTCGGGCGCTGCCGCGTCTTCGATTGGCCGGGTGACGGTCGTCGTCTGGTAGAACTGCTCGTAGGTGACGTTTTCATCGAGCTGGTTGCCGCCCCAGGTGCCGCCGCCCTCGGAGAGGGTCGAACCCAGACCGTTGTCGTAGCGCCCACCGTTGCTGAAGGAGTGAATCTGGTTGACCAGAAAGCGCGCAACGTCGATTTGCTCACCGACTTCTACTGCACGCTGGTCGTCAGTCGTGTGCAGACTCGCGGAGTGGCCTGCTCCCTCGTAGTCGAGGATGTCCTGTGTGAGGTCGACGGCAGCATCGATATCGGCTACCTCGAAGACGTTCAGGACAGTCGTAATCTTCTCGCCGGACATCGGGTACTCGGGGCCAGTCCCCTGACCCTGGATCATCAGGAAATCAGCCTCGGCGGCCGCAGGGTCCTCGATTCCAGCCATCTCGGCGAGCGTTGCAGGCGGCGACGCGAGCGTCTCACTGTTCAGCGAACCGTGGCCGTCGGGAAAGAGAAGCTCACGAAGGCGCTCGCGCTGGCTGTCGTCACACATGTACCCCCCGGCAGCTTCGAGTGCGTCGAGTGTTTCCTCGTACACCGACTCAACGATGGCGATGTTCCCCTCGCTGGAGCAACTCGTCGAGTTGTCGAAGGATTTGCTGGTGGCAATTCGCTCGGCGGCTGCCTCAATGTCGGCCGTCTCGTCGACGATTCCGACCGGGTTGCCCTTGCCGACACAGTAGTTCGGCGTCCCAGACTCTTGGCCGGCGCGGACGTTGTCCGCAGAGCCGGTGACTTGCAGCAGGTCGACCTGGTCCATCAGCGCGTAGGTCTTCTCTTTGGTCACCGGCAGCGGGAGCAACTGGACGAGGTCTCTGGGTGCCCCGACGCGGTCGAGTTGCTCGTGAATGTACTCGACAACCGTCTCGCAGACAACCCGGCCACGGGGCGAGGGAGAGAGAATAATCGCGTTCCGGCTCTTGAGAGCCATCATCGCAAGAAGCGTCGGCGTCGCGCCGGGGTTCGTCGAGGGGACAACAGCGCCGACGACGCCAACTGGCTTGGCGATTTCGACCAGGTTGCGCTCCTCGTCAGTCTCGATGACGCCGATTGTCTGCTCGCCGAGCATTCCGTCGAGAGCACCCGGGATTTTCCGGCGTTTCTTGTTGAATTTGTCCTCGACGTCACCGAGGCCAGTGGTCTCGACAGCGATTTCAGAGATTTCCCGACACCGGGACTCTTCGTACACTGCCCAGCCGACTGCGCGGGCCAGTTCGTCAGCTTGCGACTGGTCGTACTCAGCAATCTCGGCCATCGCGTCGCGTGCTCGCTCGACACACGCTGTGACCGATTCCTGCGGCGCAACGCTGTCGGTCTGAGACGTTTCAGAACTCATATGTACCCAGTCTGAGTGATGGTTATTAAATATAATGTTTTATAATCATAATAATCATTTAGGATGTTATTTGGAGAGACAGTCACACAAACATAACGAATGATAATTATCTTTATGGTCACAGCGTCGCAGTCCTTACACGAACCTGTCTATGTCTGAACAGCACGATCTTGTCCGGCCCCCAGAACCGGTGCAGTCGAATCCGATTCGAGACGAGGCAGATTGGCAGCGAATGCGTGAGCAGGCTCGGACGGACCCTGGCCAGTTCCACGGCGACATCGCAAAGCGGGAACTCCACTGGTACGACGCAGACGCGGAGGCGTGGGCAACAGTAACCGACGGAGAGTGGCATGGCTTCGACACAGCGTGTCAGCCGACGACAATCGACAAAGCAGCGGAGACAGACCCTTGGGACACCGCCTTCGACGACTCGGACCCACCGTTGTACCGCTGGTTCGTCGGAGGCGAGACGAACGCCTGTTTCAACGAGGTTGACCGCCACGTCCTCGCGGGCCACGGCGCAGAGACGGCATTTCATTTCGAGGGGGACCGCTGGGACCAGTCAGCCAACGACGGCCGCGGTGGCCCCGTGGTGTCGGAGGCGATTTCGCGTCGGAAGCTCCTCTACGAGGTGGTTGTTCGCGCACAGGTCCTCCAGAATCTCGGCTTGGAGACGGGCGACCGCGTCGCGTTCAATATGCCGAACGTGATGGAGCAGATTTACTACACCGAGGCCTGCAAGCGGTTGGGGATTATCTACACGCCCGTCTTCGGTGGCTTCAGCGACAAGACGCTCTCTGACCGGATCACCGAACTCGACGCCGAAGTGCTCATCACCGCCGACGGCGGCTACCGGAACGCCGAAATTACGCCCTACAAGGAGGAGTACGGCGACCCGGCACTGGACGAGTATCTCCCGGTCGAGACGGTGACAGCAGTCGTCGACGAGGCACTTGCAGAGTTAGACGTCGCGGATGACCGGGCCGAACAGATTCGAGCGGCAGTCGCGGAGACGGTTGCTGGCGAGATTACTCTCGACCGCGCGGACGCGATGCGCGGTGTTGGCAACGCTCTCTCGGAGTTGCACGTCGACCCTGACCGCGCGACAGAGATCCGCACGGGAATTGCCCAGGCACTCGTCGAGGCCGACCACATCGTCGATGATGTGATTGTCGTCGAGCACACCGGCCAAGATATTCAGCTGTACGACCGCGACAACTGGGCGCACGAACTCCAAGCGACGGCCCGCGAGCAGGTGCTCGCGAACGCACGCGAGGCCGGTTTCGACGTGGCGGACGAGGACGCACTGTTCGACCTCTCGGACGGGGAGTTTGCGCAGGCGCTGTGGGCGACAAACAGCCCCGAACCAGTCGACGCCGAGTATCCCCTGTTCGTGATTTTCACCAGCGGCTCGACAGGCAAGCCAAAAGGCGTCGTTCACGTCCACGGCGGCTACACGGCAGGCATTGCGCACACGATGAAAGTCTCCTTCGACGTTCAGCCGGGAGCGGACACCGCCTTTGTCGTCGCAGACCCGGGATGGATTACCGGACAGTCCTATCTCGTCAGCGCCTCACTGACCACCCGGACGACGAGTATCGTCGCGGAGGGGTCGCCGCTCTATCCGGACGCTGGCCGCTTCAGTTCGATTATCGAGCGCTACGACGTCGACATCTTCAAAGCGGGGGTGACGTTCCTGAAAACGGTGATGGAAGACCGGGGCAACGTCGAGGAGATGCGCGAGTGGTCGACCGACAGTCTCCGGGTTGCGACGTTCTGTGCCGAGCCAGTGAACGAGTCTGTCCAAGAGTTCGGGATGTCGGAGGTCTGTCCCTGGTATATCAACTCGTACTGGGCGACCGAGCACGGCGGTATCGTCTGGACACACTTCTACGGGAACGACGACTTCGAGTTACGACCTGACGCCCACACCTATCCCTGCCCGTGGGTATTCGGCGACATCTGGACAAAGACAGAGGCCGAAGCGGGTACCGAATGGGCCGAAGCAGAGACCGAAGAGCGCGGCGAGATTATCGTCCGCGAGCCCTACCCCTACCTGATGCGAACCGTCTGGGGCGACAGCGACGGCTTCGACCCGGAGAATCCGGCCGCGTGGACGGGTAACCGCGAGCGCTTCGAGGATGTCTACTGGGTCGAAAACGGCGGCGAGTATGCCTACCTCCAGGGCGATGTGGCCAAACAGTACGACGACAGCTCGTTCAGCTTGCATGGCCGCTCTGACGAGGTCATCAACGTCTCCGGCCACCGGATGGGCACCGAGGAAATCGAGGGAGCGATGCTGCGAGACAAACAGCTCAATCCCGACACGCCCGTCGCGAACATCGTGGTCGTCGGCGCGCCACACCACGAGAAAGGGCGGACACCGGTGGCGTTCGTCCAGACCCGGCCCGGCGAATCGCTGACGACAGAGGTCGAGCGCCGACTCGCTGACCTCGTTCGCGAGGAGAAAGGGGTCGTCGCGGTTCCGGATTCCTTCATTGAGGTGTCGGAGTTCCCCGAGACACGCTCGGGCAAGTATATGCGCCGGATGCTGACGGCGATGCTCGCCGGCGAGCCGGTCGGGGACACGACGACGCTGAAGAATCCCGACGCAATCGAGGCTATCCGTCCGAAGGCCGAACAGTGGCGTCGACGACAGCGCATCGCCCGCGAGCAAGAACTGCTCGACGAGTACCGCTTCTTCACGATCCAGTACAACCCCGTCCCGGACGCCGAGAAAGACATTGCGACGGTCACAATCGACAACCCGCCGGTCAACGCGCTCACCGAACGGGCGCTGGACGAACTCAGCACTGTCGCCAACCACCTCAACCGGCAGGACGACGTCGGCGTGGTGATTCTCGCCAGCGAAGGTGAGCCGTTTGTCGCCGGTGCCGACATCGAGCAGTTCCTCGAGGAGGTGCACGATGCCGACGAGGCCCGCACCCTCGCCCGGAAGGCCCACGAAGCCTTCGAGAGTCTGGAGACGCTGTCGGTGCCTGTTATCGCCGCCGTCGACGGTGCTGCCCTCGGCGGGGGCAACGAGCTCCAACTGGCAACCCATTACACGGTCGCCGAGGAGCACGCAACCGTCGGCCAACCCGAACTCCGGCTGAATCTGATTCCCGGCTACGGCGGCACCCAGCGACTCCCGCGGCTGCTTGCCGACCAGCGCGGCCGCGACGGGCTGGTGGACGCCGTCACTGCGATTACCAACGGCCGTGACATCGACGCCGAAGACGCACACGAGATGGCGATACTCGACGAGCTTAGTGAGATGCCCGCCCGCGCTCGCGCGGCCGAACTCGCTCGGGCGCACCTGCGCGGTGACGACGACACCCTTGGCGAGGCCCACCAACGCCGACAGGCCGCCCGCGAGCGCTGGGCCGAGGGTAGGGAGTTCGACGAGACGATTCTCGACGAACCTGATGTCGCCCGCAATCGCCGGCAGTGTGAGCACGTCTCGACGGGCCGCCAGCACGCCTTCGAGCGGGCAGTTGAGGCCATCCGGACTGGCTTCGAGGACGGGCTGGCAGCCGGCTTCGAGCAGGAGGCAGCGAACTTCGCTGCGGCCGTGGTCGACCCCGAGGGCGGCAAGGCCGGTATCGAGAAGTTCCTCGACGGCCAGGCGGAGCCGCTCCCGCTGCGGCCCACGGAGACGCCTGCGCTATCGGAGGCCGACGACCTGATTGCCGACGGTGACCTGCTGGAGATGGGCGAGCCGTTCTATCCAGGTGTCGACGAACTGCCGGCGTGGCAGTACGGCTTCGCCGTCGAGAAAGAGTCAGAGACAGGGGAGCCAGCCCACGGCGACCCAGCAGAGGCGGAGGTCGAGGGACTCTACCCTGTCGAAGAGCCCGGGCCAAACGAGGTGTTGTTGTACATGCTCACCAGCGAAGTGAACTTCAACGACGTCTGGGCACTCACCGGCATCCCCGTCAGCCAGTTCGATAACCACGACCGGGACTACCACATCACCGGCAGCGGCGGCGCCGCACTGGTCGTCGACATGGGCGAGGCAGTACGCGAGGAGGGCCGTATGGGGCTGGGAGAACTGGTCACCGTCTACTCCGGCCAGAGCGACCTGCTTTCGCCAGAGATGGGACTGGACCCGATGTATGCTGACTTCTCCATCCAGGGGTACGAGGTGCCAAACGGGAGCCACCAGCAGTTCATGCTCGCGCAGGCACCACAGGTCCACCCCATCCCCGAGGAAACCTCGATTGAAGAGGCTGGCTCGTACGTGCTTGCACTCGGGACGGTCTACCGGGCGCTGTTCACGACGCTCGATATCCAGCCAGACACGACGATGTTCGTCGAAGGAGCCGCGACCGGGACCGGCTACGAGGCCGTGCGCACGGCACAGCGCAACGGCGTGGCTGTGACAGGACTGTGTTCCAGCCCCGAGCGCGCCGAACGCATCGAAGCGACGGGTGCAGGCGCGATTAACCGCAAATCTGGGGCGTTGGCAGACATCTGGGGACCGATTCCGGCCGACCCCGAGAAGTGGGCCGACTGGCAAGCAGCCGGCGAGGGACTGCTCGAACAGTTCCGCGAGGACCACGGCCGCCTGGCCGACTACGCGGTCAGCCACGCCGGCGAGCAGTCGTTCCCCCGCTCGTTCCAGCTACTCGACGAGGGCGGGACAATCACGTTCTACGGCGCCTCCACGGGCTATCGGATGACGTTCATGGGGAAACCGGGGACGAGCACACCCCCAGAGATGTTCGAGCGCGTCGACCTCCAAGCTGATGACGGCCTCCTCGTCTATTACGGGACTGAAACGGGTCCCGAGAACGTCCTCGATGAGACCGGCCTCCAGGCAATCGAGGCCGGGCGGGCAGTCGACGCCAACGTCGTTGTCGTGACCTATACCGACGAGCAAGCCGAGTTTGTCGAATCACTGGGCTACGGAGACGCCGTGGCCGCAGTCATCTCTCTCGAAGGCCTCGAACGGCAAGAAGAGGAGTTCGAGTGGCCAGAGACACTCCCGTCGTTCCCCCACCCACAGGCAGACCCCGAGGCGTTCAAACAGGCTGTCCAAGAGTACACCGATACCGCGTTCAAACCGCTCGGAAAGGCCGTCGGGGAGCACCTGCGGACGCCGAACAATCCACGCGGGCATCCCGACGTTGTCTTCGAGCGTGCGGGCCACGACGCATTGGGGATCTCGACGATGCTCGTCCGCCCGCATACGGGTACAGTCGTCTACAGCGAAAACCTGGCCGACCGGCGGTATTCGTTCTATGCGCCGCAGGTATGGATGCGACAGCGCGAGATATACATGCCAACGGCGTCGATTCTCGGAACCCACCTCTCGAACGCGTACGAAGTCCAACAGCTCAACGCACAAATCGACGCAGGCGCACTCGATGTGACCGAACCCCTTGTCGTCGACTGGGCTGACCTGCCCGATGCACACCAGGCGATGTGGGACAACGAACACGAGGCGGAGGCGTACGTCGTCGACCATGCACTCCCGACCGAGGGGCTGCAGGACCGGACAGAACTGTACAAGGCGTGGGGACGGCCCGAACGGGGTGAGACAGAATGAGCAACAGGGCTGGTTCGGGAGTTCGGGAGGTGGGCCGATGACCCTCCTCGCGCCGTACGACGGGACCGAGCTCTCACGGACCGCGGTGCAGCGCGCCACGGAGTTCGCCAGCTACCGCGACGAGCCCGTGGTCGTGCTGACAGTCATCCCCGATGACCGAGAGTTCGCTATCGAGCGAGACTGGATCGATAACGACGAGTCCTACGACCCGACAAAAGTCGAAGACCGGTTCAGGGCGGAGATTGCGGATGTCGCCCCCGAGGCGACCTTCCGGATTGAGCGACCGGACGAACCGAGCGCCGTCGCAGCGACGACCCACGACGAGATTATCCGGACGATTCGGACGGTAGCAACGGAGATTGAGCCGTCCGTGCTGTTCATCGGCAGTGACAACGCCGGCCGCATCTCGGCGCCACCTAACAGCGTCGGGAGCCCCATCTCCACGGACGCGGATTACGACGTCCACATCGTCCGGACGGTATAACGCCGGCGTCCGGGGCCACCCTCCGATACCATCTTGTGTCTCCTGCACGTTGGCTGGTGATATGGTACGCTCGACGCCCGCTCGGAGTGACTTGTCGCCACGGCTGTGCTCGTGGAAGTCATCCCGCGCGGCCACTCTCTCGGGGCCGACTCCCCCCTCTCCTCGTGCTGTCTCTGCTGCTCGTATCGAAACCGACTGGACGGAGGAGACCATACTGGTGATTTGATGGACTGGACAGAGAAATACCGACCCTCGTCGCTGTCGGAACTGCGGGGCAACGACAAGGCTCGTGACGCACTGCAGGAGTGGGCCGCGACCTGGGACGATCATAAGAAGGCCGTTATCATCCACGGCCCGCCGGGCATCGGCAAAACCTCGGCAGCACACGCGCTGGCGGCCGACAAAGGCTGGCCAACCATCGAGTTGAACGCCTCCGACTCGCGGACGAAAGACGTCATCGAGCGAGTTGCCGGCGAGGCCGCCAAGAGTGGGACACTGACCAGCGGCGGCAGCGGCCGCCGATTGCTGATCATGGACGAAGCCGACAATATCCACGGCAACGCCGACCGCGGCGGTTCGCGGGCCGTTACGTCGCTGGTCAAGGAAGCCAGCCAGCCGATGATTCTCATCGCGAACGACTTCTACGAGATGTCGAACGGGCTGCGCAACGCCTGTGAGGACATCGAGTTCCGCGGTGTCTCCAAGCGCTCGATTCTCCCAGTCTTGCGTGACCTCTGTCGCAAGGAAGATATCGAGTTCGACAGCGAGGCACTCGAACAGATAGCCGAAACGAACAACGGCGACCTCCGGGGAGCAATCAAGGACCTGCAGGCGCTCGCAGACGGGAAGGACCGCCTCGAAGCCGACGATGTCGTCACCAGCGAGCGAGATACGACGGAGGGTGTCTTCGATTATCTCGATACCGTCATCAAGAAGGCTGGACCGCAGGAAGCGCTGGAGGCGAGTTACGATGTCGACGAGACACCGGACGACCTCATCAACTGGATCGAGGACAACATGCCCAAAGACTACCACGGCGAGGAACTCACCCGTGCATACGACTTCTTGGCGAATGCTGACCGGTGGCTCGGGCGCGTGCGTGCGACACAAAACTACTCGTTTTGGCGCTACGCTGGTGACAACATGACCGCTGGTGTCGCTGCTGCTCGCCAGGGAGAGAAGGGTGGCTGGACGCGGTACGGCCCGCCGAGTTACTGGTCGAAACTCGGCCGCTCGCGGGCAACGCGAGACAAGCGCGACCACATCGCGCGGAAAATTGCCGAGGCCAATGGCGTGAGCATGAGTACGGCGCGGCGAGAGATTATGCCACAACTCGCAGTGATGACGCACCACTGCACGAACCGCGACCTGACGGTTGCGATGGCCGCCCGGTACGAGTTCGAGGCCGAACACGTCGCGTTCGTGACCGGCAGCGGCAAGAATACGAACAAAGTCGAATCGATTGTCGAGGACGCGACCGAACTGCGTGAATCCGAGTCCGTCGCCGCCTCACAGGGTGCCTTCGAGGGGTCGCCCGAGGAGCCAGACCCCGACGTCGAACTGGAAACGAGCGAACCAGACGACACTGAAGCGGAGCAAGCCGTTGACGAAGACGAGAAAACAGACGAGAGCGAAGACGACGAGCAAGCGGGACTGTCGGATTTTATGTGATTAGTCGCCAGCGACGGCAGTGTCAGTCTCGGTTTCAGCCTCCGTCGTTGTTGGGTCTGCGTTGCCAGCGACCCAGTACGAGCGCGCCGTCGCGTAGACCAGTCCGGCGAAGATCAGTTGTGCGGCGGTCTGGTGGAGCATCGAGGCGGTGACCCCGAAGTTGAGCACCGTGTTCGCGCCGAACAGAATCTGCAGTGGGAGCATGACGATTGCGACACCCAGTGCAGCGGTGATCTTGCGGTCGTAGTCGCCACGCCAGGCGATGAGCCCGGCGCCAAGGATCATGAAGCCGACGACCATCGCGACCAGTCGGTGGAACCACTCGACGAAACTCGGCCAGGTAGCGGGGAACAGTCCGAGATAGCCGTCACAGAACGGCCATCGACCCGCACAGGTCAGTCCGGCACCGATCTTTCCGGTGTAGACGCCAAGGAGGATGAGTCCAAACGCGCTGACTGTCGTTACAGTCAGGTAATGGCGAAATGAGGGGCGCATATACGGCTCTCAGGAGTCGAGATATTTCAATTGTGGCATTCTTCCCGTCACAGGGGAAACCGAAGGCAGGGGTTCCGATGCTCTTTTGGGCTCTCCGGAGGCTTATATGAGCATGGGACTAGACGAGGACGCACTCGACTACCACCGGGACGATCCGCCCGGGAAAATCGAGATTTCGACGACAAAACCGACGAACACACAACGTGACCTCAGCCTGGCGTATTCGCCTGGCGTGGCCGCTCCGTGTCGAGAGATCCGTGATAACGTCGAGGAGGCCTACAGCTACACAGCCAAAGGAAACATGGTCGGTGTTGTCTCAAACGGCACTGCGGTGCTCGGACTCGGCGATATCGGCCCACAGGCCAGCAAACCCGTCATGGAAGGGAAAGGCGTGCTGTTCAAACGCTTCGCCGACATCGACGTCTTCGATATCGAACTCGACCACGACGACCCCGAGGCGATGATCACGTCGATCAAGGCGATGGAACCGACCTTCGGCGGCATCAACCTCGAAGATATCAAGGCGCCAGAGTGTTTCGAGATCGAGTCGCGCCTGCGCGAGGAGATGGATATCCCCGTCTTCCACGACGACCAGCACGGGACGGCAATCATCTCTGGGGCAGCACTGCTCAACGCAGTCGATATCGGCGGCAAGGACATCTCTGACCTCGATATTGTCTTCTCCGGGGCCGGAGCGAGCGCGATTGCGACCGCCCGCTTCTACGTCTCGCTGGGCGCAGACAAGGACCGGATCACGATGTGTGACTCCGGCGGCATCATCACCAGAGAGCGAGCCGAATCCGGCGACGTCAACGAGTTCAAACAGGAGTTCGCCACCGACGTGCCGGAAGGTGGCCTCGACGACGCGATGGACGGAGCCGACGTGTTTGTCGGCCTCTCTATCGGCGGGATTGTCGACCAGGAGATGGTCCGGTCGATGGCCGACAACCCGATTATCTTCGCGATGGCCAACCCCGACCCCGAAATTAGCTACGAGGACGCCAAAGGGGCCCGTGACGACACGGTCATCGTCGCGACGGGACGCTCGGACTACCCGAATCAGGTCAACAACGTGCTCGGGTTCCCGTTCATTTTCCGGGGTGCGCTCGACGCACGCGCGACTGAAATCAACGAGGAGATGAAAGTCGCCGCCGCGGAGGCGCTGGCGGACCTCTCCCGCGAGGACGTGCCCGACGCAGTGGTCAAAGCCTACGGCGACGACCCGCTACAGTTCGGCCCTGATTACATCATCCCGAAACCACTCGACCCGCGTGTGCTGTTCGAGGTGGCCCCCGCCGTTGCCGAGGCGGCGATGGAAAGCGGCGCGGCCCGGGGAGACCTCGACCTCGACGCCTACACCGAGCGGCTGGAAGCCCGACTCGGCAAGTCCCGGGAGATGATGCGCGTCGTGCTCAACAAGGCCAAAAGCGCGCCAAAACGCGTCGTGCTCGCAGAGGGCGACGACGAGAAGATGATTCGGGCGGCCTACCAGCTCACCGACCAGGGCATCGCCGAACCGATTCTGCTGGGTGACCGCGAGGAAATCTGGGCGCAGATGGAGGAGTTGGGGCTGAACTTCGAGCCCGAAATCGTCGACCCCGACGAGGACAACCTCGACCCCTACGCCGACCGACTCCACGACCTGCGCAAGCGCAACGGGCTCACCCGCCGAGAGGCCGAAGACCTCATCGAGGATGGTAACTACCTCGGCAGCGTGATGGTCGAAGTCGGCGACGCAGACGCGCTGCTGACCGGACTGATGCACCACTATCCGGCCGCACTCCGCCCGCCGCTGCAGGTCATCGGTACCGCCGACGACGCCGATTACGCTGGTGGTGTCTACATGCTCACGTTCAAGAATCGGGTGGTGTTCTGTGTCGACGCGACGGTCAATCAGGACCCGAGCCGCGATGTGCTCGAAGAGATGACCCGCCACACAGCCGAACTCGCCCAGCGATTCAACATCGAACCACGGGCGGCGCTGTTGTCGTACTCTGACTTTGGCAGCGTCAACAACCCCGGCACCCGAAAGATTCGCCGCGCGGCCGAGAACCTCCGGACTGACCCCGAGGTCGATTTCCCGGTCGACGGCGAAATGCAGGCTGATACGGCTCTCGTCGAGGATATCCTCAACGAGAGCTACGAGTTCTCCGAACTCGACGACCCGGCAAACATCCTCGTCTTCCCGAACCTCGAAGCCGGCAACATCGGCTACAAACTGCTCCAGCGACTCGGCGGCGCGGAGGCCATCGGGCCAATGCTCGTCGGAATGGACAAGCCGGTTCATGTGCTCCAGCGCGGCGACGAAGTGAAGGATATCGTGAATCTGGCTGGCGTTGCGGTCGTTGACGCACAGGAAGAGTAGGCGAGACGCGACATTCGGAGCGTCTCGAAATAGCGAACGGCGAAGCCGTGAGCAGAGCAGTCCTTTTTTGTGGTGCTCACTCAGCGCGTCCGAACAGAACTGAGGCAACGAGGAAGACACCAAGCCCGATGGCGACGCCACCGCCGACGGCAAAGAGAAGGTCCTCGAAAGCGAGTCGAACTGCGAACATCCCGATAGCAGCAGTCTCCAGCCCAATACCGAACGCAGCCGTGTTGATTCCACTGGCGTCGTTTTTCCGAGTATTCGCGTCGAATCCAGTGGTTTCCTCAGTTGAACTAGTCTCCTCCGATTGCTGGAGTATCCACGGCATGAACAGCGCGGATCCAACCGCAGAAAACAAGCCGACCAGCGCACCGAACACCAGCGCGTTGGTGTCGAAGACAAAATAACTGGCCGCCGCGAGCGCGACGCCGCTCATCACACCCGAGCCTGCGCCCATGAACTTGGCAATTCGTTCGTCTACCTGTTCACCGTCAGCGCTGCTGGCACGCGACGATTCGTTGGACATACTCACCGGTAGAGACGCATCAATCAAAATGATATCCGTTCGTTTCTGGGCCAGAAACGCCGCGGGTTACTCGAACAGCGTCGCCGTTGCCTCGCGGGCCTCCGCAACGGACGCCGTCGTCTTGAACGTCGTGCCGCCGTAGTGGGTCCGTGACGCCTCGAACCCGGCGTCGTGGAGCGCACCGAGGAAGGCGTCCATCGCTGGAGCCGGCTCGCCCCACTGCTCACAGAGGCGGTGCTGGTCGAAATGTGTCGGCTGGTCGAGTTCTGTCGCGAGACGGTCAATCAGGTCACGGGCCTCGTCGGCGGCCCCCATCTCGTCGTCGAGGTTGGCGCGGACCGATGGAAGGAACTCCGAATCGCAGATGCGGTCGAGCCAGACCGGGCCTGCCGTCGTGAGGTCGCTCCCGCAGTTCGGGCACTCGCCCGGTGAGTCCGCAAGTAAGCCTGCCTCGTGCTCGCGGTGGAGACAGTTCATGCAGTGATAAATGAATCCTAACCCATTGACGACAGCGTTGGCGTTTCGCGCGCCACGGTCGAGTTCGAGATACGTCCGCACGTAGTGATTCGTCGCGTGGGTCAGGACGGGCCGAATCGCGATGTCGTATCGGGCGGCCGTCCGGGCCAGTCCCGACAGGAGGATTCGGACGCCCATCTCGGCGTGGTACTCGGTGTTGCGCGGGACGGCGCTGTAAGAGCGGACACCGCTCTCGAAGTGTGCGCCACACAGCGGCGCGGTGTCTGTCGCGGTGACACAGAGCAAATTTCGGGTTCCCTGGAAGGCAGCGTCGGCGAAGGGGATTGGCGTGCCGAAGGGGTCCAGGTCGACCACATCGAAGTAGTCCTCGTGCAGCAGTGCGTTGACATCGCGCTGGACGGTCTCTGCGTCGAGTTCGTTCGCGTCGAGATTGGCTCGACAGAGGTCGAGCGCGTCGCTGTCGACATCACAGCAGGTCACGTCCCAATCGTCGGCCGCCGCGCGGACACCGCGAATTCCGCTGGCAGCCATCGCGTCGAGATAGCTCTCTGCGCGTGGTTCACGCTCGCGGTAGGCCCGAAGCACCGCGACGGTCAGGTCGCGGTTGAGTTCCTGCACGGGGTTGAAAAAGACCCCGTCGCCGACCCCCTCGTCTTGCTCGGGGACCTCGATGTCGACACCGCCTTCCCGAACGTGCATGCTCGTACTGGCCGGGCCAGTGCGAAAAGCACCACGGTCCGCGTCGAGGACCGAGACACGAGGCGGTGATTCTGCGAAAAATCGACCGAAGAGCGTGTCTAACGAGAGCATACCGCATTATAGCCGCGAGACTTATATTTACTGACTGTGTAGTATCGCGAAGTGTTCATTGGTCATGCGCTCTTGGCGTTCGCCCTCGCGATGCTGGTCGCACAGTGGCGCGGGTGGGGACAGCGGGAAGTGCTCGCAGTCGGCGTGGCGGCGGGAGCGTTCGCTGCACTGCCGGATGTCGACGTACTCTACGCCGCTGTCGCGATGAATCCATCTGCACTCGTCGCGGGCACTGGCGTCGACCCCGGCGCGTTCTGGGGGCCAGCAAACGAGGCCCACCGACTGATGACACACTCGCTGGTCGTCGCCGCCGTTGCCGGCCCAGCCTTCGGGCTGTGGGCGTGGCGTTCGGCTGACCGATGGCAAAGCGTCGCTGGAAGTGTCGCCGCCGTTGGTGTACTCACCGCACTCGTCGCCGTTGCGGCAGCGGCGAGTGGTATCATCGGCGCCTTCGTTATGAGCGCGTTCGCGCTCATCGGACTCGGAGTTGCAGAACTCTCACGGTCGAAACTCCAGTTGCGAGCGCGGATTGTTGCGCTTGCCGCGACAGCCGGCATTGCCTCCCATCCGTGGGGTGACCTCGTCACCGGCGAACCGCCAGCACTGTTCTATCCGCTCGACGTGTCGGTGCTCAGCGGTCGCGTGATGCTGAGTTCGGACCCAACGCTACACTTGCTCGGCGCCTTTGCCCTGGAATTGGCCGTCGTGGCGCTGGCTGTGGCCGTGCTGGCCCGACAGTTGGGATACGAACCGCACCGCCTCGTCGACCGGCGTGCGCTCGTCGGGGCGGGGTACGGTGTCGCCGCGGTGGTTATGACGCCGCCGACGATTCACCTCTCGTATCAGTTCGTCGGCTCGATTCTGGCTGTCGGCGGCTTCGTCGGCGTCTCTCAGCCCGCTGCGCTCGGACGGTCCCGACTGCGCTCGGCGTGTGACCGACTGGTCGGAACGACTGAGCGAACGCTCCGGACGATACTGACGGCGCTGGCTGGCGTCGGGGTCGC
>JAQCNR010000163.1 GCA_028274925.1 Halovenus sp. | reverse complement strand
GTCGAACACGACTTCCTCGTGATTTCTGACGAAATCTACGACGAAATTACCTACGACGGCGTCGAGCAGACGAGTCTGGGCGCACTCGATGGAATGGACGACCGGACGCTGACGCTCAACGGCTTCTCGAAAGCCTACGCGATGACAGGCTGGCGGCTTGGCTACTTCGCCGCGCCGGAAGAGATCGTCGACCAGGCTGGCAAGGTCCACGGCCACTCCGTCTCCTGTGCGACGAACTTCGTCCAGCACGCCGGTATCGAGGCGCTGCAAAACACCGACGACGCTGTCGCCGAGATGCGTGAGGCGTTCGAGTCCCGCCGGGATTTCCTCGTCGAGGAGTTCGAGTCCCGAGGTGTCGAGATTGCCGAGCCACAGGGTGCGTTCTACATGATGCTCCCAGTGGCTGAGGACGACCAGGCGTGGTGCGACGACGCCATCAGCAACGCGCACGTCGCGACGGTGCCCGGCAGTGCTTTCGGGACGCCGGGCTACGCTCGGATTTCCTACGCCAACAGCAAGGAACGACTACAAGAGGCCATCGACCGACTCGAAGCCGAAGACCTGCTCTGAGTAGAACGGACGGCTTTTTAGCGGAGCCAGCGTAGATTGTGGTATGTTACTTGTCCGCGGATGGGCCGGCGATAGCGCGCTGACGGGGACGATATTCGAGGAGGGCGAATCAGCCCCCGAATACAGCGGGTCGCCAGACACAGACGCACCCTTCGTCTGGGTCTGTGACGAATTCTACGAGGTCGAAAGCGGTGGCCAGACACAGAGTATCGAGGGCCGCGAGGTCCAGGTCGCATTCGAGTCACCGATGCCACGAGGGTTCGAGAGCCGCGAGGCCGCACTGACGGCTGCCAAGGAACACCTCCGAACACAGTTCGTCCGCCTCGGCGTCGATAGCGACACGGTCGAAATCGAAGTGCTCGACGAAGACGAAAATACAGTTCAGCAGTCCTGACTACAGTTTCGTTGCGCATTCACAGCAGTACTCGAAGGTCGGGTCGTTTGCTGTCTTGCAGTTCGAGCAGACGTTCCCGGACGATTCCTGCGGCGGTTTCTCCCCGGCCTTGGGGTGGGTCGGTTCGTGTTCTGCGGCGTCACGGACGATGTTGCGGAGGACGTACAGGCCGATAGCAAGCCCGGCGAGCAGCGGGGCGGCAAGGGCGAACAACCAGAGCTGTCCGAACATACTGCTAGTTGGTCGTCGAGCGTGCTGAGTCTTCTGGCTGGTCAGTGGTCGACCCACTCAGCAGGCCCCCAGCGCTTGTCGTTGTAATCCGTTTGCTGGTCACTCTCGAAGGCGTGTTCGATGCGTCGCCTGATTGTTTCCTTCCCGGGGCGGTCGATACGGGCCAGTTCGTCAGCCTTGCCAACGGCCAGCGGCGGGCCGCGCTCACGAGCCACTGCACCGAGGAACTGCGTGGTGAGTGCCTCGCGGCGCTGCTCGTCACGGGTGAACGCATACGGCGCTTCGACCCGGTAGAGCAGGTCGTCTCGGGGGTCGTAGATGACGAAGAAGGTCACCTCGTAGGCTTCGTCATCGAGGTTGCGTTCTCTGTCGAGGTCGATTGTTCCGTCAGCAAGAACACCGTCAGTGCCGGCCCGGGAGCGATACCAGCCCGTGAACGTCAGCGTGTCAGTCTGCAACTCGCTCTCCCCGTCGTGGCGTTCGAGCACGCGCCGGAAGAAATCACTATCGTCGACCCACGGGACACCACTGACGCGGCGCAGTTCGCGCGTTATCGCTTTCGAGGCGCTGTTTTTGACGAAGCCAGTCAACGGAACACCTCTGTCGACAAATCGCTCGACAAGTTCGATGTAGTTGCCGATGACGTCGGTGAACTCCTCGCGTTCGATGATGAGTCGTTCGAGTTCGGGGTCGCGTTCGACCCACTTCAACAGCCCCGTCGGGTAGATTGGCCCGTCGAGCACGAGCAGGTCACCGACGACTTCGTGCTGTTCGAGGGCGTGGTCACTCTCGGCGAGATAGAGGGCGAGGGCGTGGACGACGACCTGCTCGTGACGGTCGACTCGCGGGGCGCGCAGGATGCGTCGGCGAGCGTACCCCTCGTCGTCCATCCGCCAGTCAGTTTCCTCGAAGTTTGCCGCTGTGTCGTTGGTGTGGACGGTCATCACGATTGTCCGGCCGCGGTGGAGGTCGATATCTGACGGAACGCCAGCCATCGCCGCCTGCGAGACATCGACAACGAGCCCGTTTTTGAACGTCGTCGGATTGATTGTGCCCGCGTCGAGGCCGTGATGCGTTGGGAACGGCGCGTCAGTGAGAGCGATGTCTGCCGTCGAAACCTTGTGTTTGCCGTGTTCCCCCAGTGGTTCGAGGACGACGTTGCCGCTGCTGTCGTACAGCGGGTCGAGAAACTCGGCGAACGCCCGTTCAGCGAGTGCAGTCTGGTCCGTCTCGTCGACGGCCGCCCGGACTTCTGTCGCGAGGTCGGCGATGCCGTCCACGTGGACGGGGTCGAGTGTCATACCCGCCGTTGTGCGGCCACGGATAAAAGAGTATCAGCGACCGTCGCCCGGGTCGTCGCTATCGTCGTTGTTGGCATCGGTATTATCTGGTCCGTCGTCGAGATTATCCTTCAGGGTCTGGAGTTCAGCGTCGACATCCACCGTCACAGCGTCTGAATCGGCTTCGTCCTCGGTCGCGAGGCTGCTGTCGACGTCAGCGCTTCCTGACTCGTCTGCCTGCAGTTGCTGGCTCACTGTCTCCTGAAGTTGCCGTGCTTCCTCCAGTAACTGCTGCACTTCGTCGTTCGCGCCACCCGCTTCGAGTGAGGACTGCACCCGCGCGAGCGTGTCGTCCAGACGAGAGAGTGCTTCTGCGCCGAGTTCGTCGGCCCGGCGGCGGACTTCTCCTGACGAGTCTGACTTGCTGCGCGGTTGGCGCCCCTCGGCGAGTCGAATCGTTCGTCGGAGCAGTTTCAGCGCCCGGATATTCGTCTCCAGCAGGAGAATCAATCCCGGAATTGCGACCTCGCTCGTGAACTGCGAGAGTTGCTGGCGTGTCGAGAGTTCTGCCGTCTCCTCTCGTTCGAGTTCTCGCTTGAGCACCTGTAGTTCCCGTGTGAGGTCACGCAGCAGTCGCGTGATGTCGACATCAGCCGAGTTGCTCATTAGCGAGTGTACGACTGTGAGCTACAAAAACACTCCCCGCTGTTTCTACATTGGTTACGAGATAGTATCCTGTTTCTGATGACCATCGTTTAGGCAAGCCAAAACCCTTTTAGTTTTAGGGGTGCCTAAGTCCTGGTAATGAAAGCTAACTATGATAGAGACGCAGAGCAGTTCCCGGAGGTCTGTGCCGACTGCGACGTGACAGCGCACATGAGCTGCCCGGACCGAGTCGTGTTCGTCGAAGCAGACAACACTGACGGCTGGATTGCGACCGACTATACGGTCGAGTTGTCTCGATAACTGTACCAAACTCTCCCTGACGCCCGCCCTCCCATCTCGTCTCGCTGCAGCACTCCTGCTGGTGCCTTTTTCTGCAGGCGGATACGTCTGGGACTCCGCGAGAACCTCAGCCACAGCGGGTTTGCGGAAGAATGGTTGAATACGTTCGAGGGGGCTGGTAGACGGAATAAAGCGTTACTGTGAATTCTGCCGCCCGGATGTCCGCGTAGTTATCTGCTGAATCTTGGAACTGAGAGAGCGAGAAATGAGGGGTTGTGCTGGGTAAGTGCGTAGTTATCCGACCTGAGGCGGGACTCGACATCGGCTTTTTTTGATGTCTGGCCAATATTGTACGTCTCCATCAGTCGACCAGCGGAGTGACTGCGATAACTGTGGCTGTGTGTCCTTGACAACTGCCGGAAAAAACGGCCCGAGTCAGTTACGTGGCGAAATCGTGAGTGACACCCAGTTAGTTGTGCATCGTCGACTCGGTCACCAGCGTGTCGTCACCGAGGTAGTGTTCGAGGTGGTGGGCGTCTTCTTCGACTGCGCCCAGAATCTGACGGAGAATCTCCGCTGTCGCGTGGTCGCCGAGGTTTGTCGCGAGTTCGACGTGGTCACGGAGTGATTCGATGATGTCGCCGTACATCTCGATATCGTGTTCCATCGAGGTCCGGATGTCGTAGATGTCGTCGTCTTCCGACTCGACAGGTGAGTGCTCCTGCAGCTGGCTCATGCTGGCAACTGGCGTGCCACCGAGAGACTGTGCGCGCTCGGCGATTTGGTCTGCGGCTTCGTCGGCGCGCTCGGCGGCCTCACCGAGGAAGATGTGGATGTCGCGGAACTCCGCGCCCTCGACGTTCCAGTGGTGTTTCCGAAGCTGGTGGTACAGCGTGTACGCCGCCGCAAGGTCTGTGTTCAGCGCGTCAATTATCTGCTCGGATTTGTCTGTGTCGAGCCGCAGGCCGTTTTCTTCGACGGTACCGAACTCTCGCATTGCTTCTTTCTGGGTGCTCATACAGATTATAATTGTCTCGCCAAGGGTATAAATCTACCTGTATAGAAAATATATTTTGGTATGCAAAAACAAATAGTTCATATCCCAAGCTTTGGTTTCCCGATTGCCATATTCCATTCGCATCCAGAACAAGTTCGCCAGTCCGTCTGTTCCGGGAGAGATGGCCGGGCAATTTTGTCAGTCAGGCCCCTACAGTCAGTCATGACAGCAACTGCGTTTCTGAGTGTCTCGCCGAAAGTAGAGGGGAGCATGGCGCCAGAGATAGCGAAAGCGGTCGACGCGCTGGACGCGTTCGAGGTCGAATACGAGACGACGCCGATGGGGACGATTCTCGAGGCTCAAGACGTCGACGAGTTGTTCGCGGCCGCTGCTGCCGCACACGACGCCGTCGACGCCGACCGGGTCGGAACGTTCCTGAAAATCGACGACAAGCGCACGGTCAAGCAGGCTGCGAGTGAGAAAGTCGAGAAGGTCGAACAGCATCTCGGCCGCGAGGCGCGCTCTGGTGGGGAGCGCAACCGATAATACGCTCCCTCGCCAGCGTCTGACCGTGCTGACTCTGCTCACGACCGTCTTCGGTCGGTCGCTGCGTGAGCACGCAGCCAGCCTGCGGACCGGAGACGGCCTCAAGCCGTATCTGGCGCTGGCAGTCGCGATTCCAGCAATTAGCACCGGTGCGATACTGGTTCGGCTGAGTTCCGCGCCCTCCTCGGTTGCGGCGGCCTACCGCGTGCTGTTCACCACGCTGCCGCTGTTGCCAATCGCGTTCGTTCGGTACCGCGAACAGTTCCGGGCGATGGGGCGACGAGACGTGATCTTTGCGTGTCTGTCGGGGCTTGCGCTTGCAGTGCATTTCGCCGCGTGGTTCGAGAGTTTGTCGTGGACGAGCGTGGCCGCGAGCGTGACACTCGTCCAGTCCCAGCCCATCTTCGTCGCAATCGGAGCGTGGGCGGTGCTCTCCGAACGGGTGACGCGACGGACGACAGTCGGAATTCTCGTTGCCGTCGCTGGGATTGTCACGATGTCAGTTGGCGACCTCTTCGGTGGGGCGGTCGGTTCAGACCCGCTGCTGGGCAACAGCCTCGCAGTAACCGGGGCAATCATGGCTGCTGTGTACGTCCTCGCCGGGCGCTCACTCAGGCAACGGCTGGCGCTGATTCCCTACGTCGTAATCGTCTACAGCGTCTGTACGGTCGGCCTGCTGGTGCTCGTGGTCGCACAGGGCCACGCGCTGACAGGCTACGGCGAACGGGAGTGGCTGGTCTTTCTCGGCCTCGCAGTTGGACCCGGACTGCTCGGCCACACAGTTATCAACTGGGCACTCGGCCACCTGGAATCGAGCGTCGTCTCCGTCTCGCTGCTCGGCGAACCTGTCGGCTCGACGGTGCTCGCAGCACTGATACTCGCCGAGATGCCGACGCTCGTTACCGTCGCTGGTGGGGCTGTCGTCCTCGCGGGGATTGTGACCACAGCCACAGAACAGGAGTCAGCACAGTAGTGGCTCGGCGATGACGCGAATCGTTATTTGTGGTCCGCGTAAACTAGCGACCAATGAGTGCCCCCGGCAACGAAATCGACCCGGAAGAAGTCAGTGCGTTCGAAACCGAACCAGACCGACTTAGAGTGATCGCTGAGACGTTGCTGCCGGCCTCTCGGACCGATACCGAGGCCCTCGTCACCGACCAACTGAGCAGCCAGTCTGACGGACTCAAGACCTGTACCACGGAGTACTTCACGAATACACTACCGAACGGTGAGGCAGCCTACGACAAACTCATCGCCCTCGTCCGAGACAGAGACGTTGGGGCGACGGACCTGTTCACCGCAATCTCGACAGTACAGGCCGCGCTGCTGTCTGGCCAGCATAGTCTCGCACAGGAACCGCCAGCGCGTGCCGAGGCCGCACTGGCCCGCGTCCTCTCGACAGACACGGCCGCGCTCGCTCCACGACTCGACGGCGGGACCACCGCGGCCGCCGACGCCCGCACGTCAGTCGAGCAGTTAATCGACCGGGCGACCGACATCGAGGAGAGCTCTTTCGAGATAGAGACGCTGGTCGAACAACAGGCCGAAAACACCGACAACATCGCAAACGAGATCAGTGATATCAACGCCGCCACCGAGGAAATTGCCGCCACGGCGCAGGAAGTCAACGAACAGAGCGACCGCGCGCAGGAACTGACCCAGGAGGGATACGAGCGCGCCGAGGAGATGACCGACCGGATGGAGCGGATCAACGACAACGCCGCGCAGGTGCGTGAACAGGTGGGGACGCTGCAGGACCGAACTGATGAAATCGACGAGATTGTCGACGTCATCAACGACATCGCCGACCAGACGAACATGCTTGCGCTGAATGCCTCCATCGAGGCCGCCCGTGCCGGTGGCGACAGTGAGGGCTTCGCCGTCGTCGCCAACGAGGTGAAAAACCTCGCCGAGGAGAGCAAGACACAGGCCGGCGAAATCGAAGAACTGGTCGACAGTATTCAGGCTGGGACCGAGCAGGCCGCGGCAGAACTCGACGAACTCGAAGACGAGACCAGTGAGGGCTTCGCGGCGAGTAAGGACGCACTGGAGACGTTCAGCGATATCGAGGAACTCGTCACCAGCGTCTCGACGGCGCTCGACGAAGTCGAGACGGCCACCGAAGAACAGTCCGAAAGCGCCGAAGAACTGGCAATGATGATCGACGAAGCCTCACGGAAAGCCGCCCGCGTCTCCGAGGAACTCTCACAGATTGCACAGGCCAACGAAACCCAGCGCTCCGAACTCAAAACCTTCGCACAATCGCTCTAAGGTCAGGCGTACTGCTGGTCGAGGTACGCAATAATCTCACTGCTGTCGGCGATGAACTCCTCGTCCATGTTGTCGTCGAACAGCACCGGGACGCCGGTCTGTCCGGTTCGGTCTTCGACCATCGTCCGGTCGCCGTGGGCGTCTGGAACGACTGTCTCGTCGTATGCAAGGTCGAGTTCAGCGAGTTTGTCGCGCACTTTCTGCGAGTATGGACACTGTTCTCTGTCGTAGAGTTCGATTGCCATGCACGACTGTTCGCGACTCCACGGATTAACGGTTAGTCGATTGTGTCGAACTGCACACAACCGCGGTGAGTTCCACAGAATTAAGTAACGGCCTGACTGAAAGCAGATATGGAACTTCCGGACGAACTCACACACCCCGCCTTCTTCACCGGCGTCGGCGCGATTATCGGTTACAGCCTCATTCTGGCGTTCATGACCGTGGTCATCTTCGGTATTCCGTACCTGATTTTCACCCTGCTTGGGTAGCCCGCCGGTCTTTTATTGGCGGCCCACCTCGCTCTCGTATGGCTGAGCAACGGTACGTCTACACGACACACGCGACAGAGGCACGGGGCCGCAAGATGGGAAATATCGAGTCAGTAATCAACGAATACGCCAGCGAGGGCTGGCGTCTCAGTGAAACACTCCAGCGCGACGGCACGACTATCGGGATGGTTTTCGAGCGCGAAGTCTGATCACATTCCCATGTCGGCCGCCGCCTCGGGCACCGGCAGGTCGTGGCTCGCGACGCCGAGCAGTTCGCCAGCGTGGTCGAGTGCCATATCGAAGCCGTAGTACCGTTCGAGTTCGTCGCCGTC
>JAQCNR010000160.1 GCA_028274925.1 Halovenus sp. | reverse complement strand
CGCTCAACCCACGAGGGACACATGCACGCCTGCGGTCACGATGGCCACGCTGTCCTCGGACTCGGCGTCATCGAAGCCATCGCAGACAGTGAGTTCCAGGGCACGCTGAAAGTCTTCTTCCAGCCAGCAGAGGAAATCGTCGGCGGCGGGAAAGCCGTCGCCGAGAGCGGCCATCTCGATGACCTCGACGCGCTGCTGGCGGTCCACCTCGGCCTCGACCATCCAACTGGAGAGGTTGTCGCGGGCGTCGATGGCTTTCTCGCAGTCTCGCATTTCGACGCGGAGTTCAGCGGAGAGCCAGCACACGCTGGCGGGCACCCGGAAGATGGTCGCAACGCAGTGCAGGCGATGGCGACGGCCGTCCAGAATCTCTACGCCATCCCCAGAAACAGCGACGGCGCGACCCGAATCAACGCCGGCCACGTCGGCGGCGGCACCGCGTCGAACATCATCCCCGAAGAGGCGTTTATTCACGGCGAAGTTCGCGGCGAGACGACGGAACTGATGGAGTACACCCGCGAGAAAGCGGTCAACGTGCTCGAATCGGCCGCAGCGATGCACGAGTGTGAAGTCGAGGTGACGGGCGGCGGCGAGGCACCCAGCGCGACGAGTGACGAAGCAGTCGTGGAACAGGTTGCCCACGCCGCCGAAGGGACCGCTGGCGTCGACTCGATTCTCCACCGTGATGACCTCGGCGGCAGCGAAGACGCCACCTACCTGATGCAGCGCGTACAGGACAACGGCGGCGTCGCGGGCTACGTCGGTATCGGAACCGACCACCCCGGCGGCCACCACACCTCGACGTTCGACGTTGACGAGCGCTCGCTGGACATCGGCGTGGACGTGCTCTCGAACGCAATTCTGAACCTCAGTACAGAATAGCCGGCCCCGACTTGTCAGTCGTCGGCCGGTTCGATTCCGACTTCGATTTCAGCGGCGGCAGCTTTGTACTCGGGGATTTTCGCTCGCTCGTCGAGCACGTCGTTGGTCAATCGGTTGGCCGACGAGGCCGCAAAGTGTGGGGTTGTCCAGACCACACCCTCTTTCGTGTCCTCTGTGACCTGCGCCTTGACCGTGATTTCACCGCGGCGGGATCGGAGTGTCACGTGCTCGCCGTCAGCTATCCCGTACCGCTCGGCGTCGGCGGGGTGAATGTCGACGAAGTTCTCCGGCACCTGCCGGGAGAGTGTGGGCGACCGGCGGCTCATCGTCCCCGTGTTGTAGTGTTCCTCGACTCGCGCCGTAGTGAGCACGAGCGGATACTCGTCGTCGGGCACTTCCTTCGGTTCCTGATGGACGACGCCTTCGATCTGGCCCAGCCCGTTTTCGGTCTCGAACTCCTCCTCGTAGAGGTACTGGTTGCCCTCGTCGCCCTCCTCGTAGCAGGGCCACTGGATGCCTTCCTCGCCGAGGGCGTCGTAGGTCATCCCGTACATGATGGGACAGACCTCCCGAAGTTCCTCGAAGATTTCCTCCGAGTCGGCGAACTCGAAGCCCTCACCGAAGAGTCTGGTCCCGACCTCACAGAGAATATCACGGTCGTGTTTCGTGTTCTCGTGAACTTTGTGGACTTCGCGCATTCGCTGGACTCGACGGTCGGTGTTGGTGACGGTGCCGCCCCGTTCGGCCCACGTCGTCGCAGGGAGGACAACGTCCGCGAGTTCGGCTGTCTCGGTCATGAAGATATCCTGAACGATCATAAATTCCAGGTCCTCGCGCATCCGTCGTTCGACCACGTTCCCGTCGGGTTCGCTCATAATCGGGTTCTCACCCATGACGTACAGCCCGTGGATCGAATCGCCGATTTCGTGTGAGATTTCGACGTTCGTGAGCCCCGGTTCGTCGGGAATTTCGAAGCCCCAGACTGCTTCGACGGACTCGCGGGCCTCGTCGTCGTCGACGAGTTGATACCCCGGTAGGACGTTCGGCATCGCACCCACGTCACAGGTGCCCTGGACGTTGTTCTGGCCCCGTAGTGGGTTGACCCCGGTGCCGGGTTTACCGAGATTGCCGGTCACCAGCGCGAGGTTGATCTCGTTCTGGACGTTGTCGACGCCGCAGGTGTGCTGGCTCATCCCCATGCCGGTGAAGATGGCGGCGTTGTTCGCCATCGCGTACTTTTCGGCGGCGAGTTCGATGTCTTCCAGCGGGACGCCACACGTCTCGGCCGCGGCGTCCTTGTCGAAGTCCGCGAGCGTCTCTTTCAGGTGTTCGAACCCTTCGGTGCGCTCCTCGATGAACTGCTCGTCAATCCAGCCCTCGCCGGGGTTTTCCTCGTGGTTGTCGAGAATCGTCTTGAGGACGATGTTCAGCAGTGGGATATCAGTCCCGGGCTTCGGTTGGAGGTGCTGATGGCGTTCTGTCTCGTCAATCTTGAACGACCGCGTGGTCTTGTTCGCGTGCGGGTCGACCTGAATGACAGTTGCACCCTCAAGCACAGCCTGGCGGAAATACTGGCTGTTGGCGATGGGGTGTTGTTCGCCGGGATTGGCCCCCTGAATCCAGAGCACATCGGCCGCCTCCTCCAGGTCGGCCATGCTGTTGGTCATCGCACCCATCCCGAGACTCGTCCGGAGTGCCCACACAGTCGAGGCGTGGCACATCCGTGTGCAGTTGTCGACGTTGTTCGTGCCGTAGCGCCGGGCGAGTTTCTGGAGCAGGTAGTTCTCCTCGTTGGTCGTCTTCGAGGAGCCATAGAACCCCATGCCGTCCGGGCCGTGCTCATCCCTGACCCGTTCTAACTCGGAGACGATGTGGCTGTAGGCCTCCTCCCACGTCGCCTCGCGAAACTCGCCGTCCTCTTTGATGAGCGGGTCAGTAAGCCGGTCTTCGTGGTCGACGACTTCCGTGGCAGCGCCGCCTTTGATGCAAACCCTGCCTTCGTTGACCGGCGCGTCCCCCCACGGCATGAACTGCATCTCGCCGCGCTCGTCACCCTCACGAACACGAATCCCGCAGCCGACCCCACAGTACGGGCAGATTGTCTTTGTCTGGGTATCTTCAGTTGACATGGCTGTCGTTACTGACACTGCGTTCTCAACCCGTTTGAATCTTGTTACGCGATACCATTTACCGAGCCGATGAGCTGAGCAGCCAAACCTTCACGTTCCTCAGCACTGAATTACGAGTGATGGAACTCACGGCGGCACAGG
>JAQCNR010000157.1 GCA_028274925.1 Halovenus sp. | reverse complement strand
CCTCGCCGGCGTCCGGTTCGGGCGTCTCTACGTCTGTGACTTCGAGTCCGTCTCGGTCGCCAAACTCGGTGACTTGCGCTGCTCTCATACACCGTACTCTCCTTCCCCTAGAAAATAAAACCATACGATGTTACTTCGTGACAGGAATTTGTGTCGATACTGTTCGGTGGGGTTTTTAAATCGCGTGTACGATTTGAGCTCCACCGCGTGCGAACGCACATCAACGGGGGGCGCTTAGGACGGGTATGCGTGTCGAAGCGATCTACACCGCGGAATCGGCCGGCGAGCCGATGACTGCCCAGGAGTCAGTCAGGGCCGTCGACGGCGGGTTGGACGGCGACCGGTACTGTACCGGCGAGGGCTATTACTCGCCGTACGATGTCTGTCAGGTGACGTTCGTGCAGGAAGAAGCACTGGCTGCCATCAGCGAACGCTCGGATCTCGAGGTCCTAGATGGTCAGCACCGCCGCAACGTCGTCGTCAGCGGCGGCGATGTCCACGACCTGCTGAACCACCGATTCACGCTCGGCGACGCACGCTTCGAGGGGACGCGAAAGCGACCACCCTGTCGGTATCTGGAGAAGGTGACTGGACAGGACGGTCTGCTGCGCGCACTGGCCAACGGTGTCGGCGGTATCTGTGCTCGCGTGGAGGAACCGGGAGCGTTCGCCGTCGGTGACGAAGTGAGTGAGGTCGAGGATATGAACAACTTCGAGTCGCTGGTTGCGAATATCCGCGAGCGGGTTGGGAGGTAGCGAGTTGACACCAGAGAATGTCGGTGGTTCCGCCGTCAAATCGTCAATAACGCCGCGGTCAGGCTGGTCCACGTCGCAGCAAGCCCGTCGCTGGTCGGTATTTCTCGTCAGCGGCACTCGCCGTTTGGGAGTCGAATCCGCGACGTTTCGTTGACAGCGGTGGAGCAGTAGTCTACACAACTGGCGTTAGCTCTCGACACGGCCGAAGGCGAGAATATATTCTCTGGTAGTCCGAATGGGTTGGTAATGCGACGACGACAACTGCTGGCAGTGGCTGGCTCGTCTCTACCGGTAGCGCTCGCTGGCTGTACCGAGACTGAGCCGGACAGCGAGATATCTTCCAACGAAAGCACGGACGATACGAATGAGACCGAGGATACGGCCGACAGTGAGAGTCAAGACAGAACGGACGAGGATGCACAGCCAGACGACGACAAGTGGAGCGAGCCAGACTGGCCAACGGGGCCGTACGCGGATTACGACACGACTATCGTCGAAGTCAAAAGCGACAGCGGTACCATCTCTGGAAAGGTAAAGGCGGCCGTCGCGCACCCTGGCGAGCAGTGGCAATTGGGTCTGAGTGCCGCGGATTCGATGCCCGAAAACGGCGGGATGCTGTTCGAGTCAGACGGCGAGAGCGACCTGACGTTTTGGATGAAGGACATGAGTTTCGGACTCGATATCATCTACGTCGGTGCAGACCGAACGATTACGTCGATTCACCACGCACCGGAGCCGACAGACGGTGATTCCGGAACCGAACAGCAGTACCGATTCTCCGGGACAGGCCAGTACGTGTTCGAGGTCAACTACAACTGGACCACTAGACACAACGTCACCGAAGGGGACAAACTGGACTTCGAGTTAGACGGCTGACCCTCGGTCTGGGTACTTTGTCTTTGTTCGCATCGCGTGCCGGTCTCGTGGGTTCGCTCACAGCGGTGTCTTCGTGAGCACAGAACGTGCGAACGAAGGCTGGTCAGTCGAGCACCGCGAGTCTGACGGTGTCCTCACGAGTGACACACGGAACGAGTGAGGGCTCGCTGAACGAATGAAATGAGTTCAGCGGTGTCTTCGTGAGCACAGAACGTGCGAACGAAGGCTGGTCAAACGAGTGCAACGAGTTTGACCGTGGGGATGGGATTTGAACCACGCCCAGACGTGCTCGTGGTTCGAGAGAGCGGAGCTCTCTCGTCATCACGAAACGGCGGAGCCGTTTCGAACGACTTCGCTGCGCGCGTCTGGTATACTTCAAATCCCAGCCGTTACGCGTTGCTCCTCACTATCGTTCGGAGACAAACGCGGTGGGGTTGGGATTTGAACCCATGAGTCCTTGCGGACACCTGCTCTCAAGGCAGGCGCATTAGGCCGCTCTGCCACCCCACCGCAAGATTGGCTACACTGCCCTCGCTAAAAGTACTTCTGTTGTCCGGTCCCGCGATTTTTCAGTCGTGATAATCGGGCACATAGTTCATACTGGTGGGCACCAGTGAATCAGGTATGGGGAATTGGGAGGTTGACACGGACGACCAGAAGAACCGGCTCTATCTAACACTCGAAGGACGGTTGAGCGTCGACGAAGTCGAAACCGCCGCCGACGCAGTTATCGAGGCCAGCAGCACGCTGGACCCGGGCTTCGACCAGGTCAACGATATGTCCGTCTTCGAGCCAGCGGACCCGGAAGCACTGGATCACGTCGAGCGAGGGAAGCGGGGGATTGTCGAAAACGGCATCGCCGCAACCTGTCGCGTTGTCTCCGAGTCGACGACCGGGCAGATGCAGTTCGACCGCGCTGGCGAAGACGAAGAGGAGTACGCCGTCGCAAAGGCAGACTCCTTCGAGCAGGCCGAGAAACTCCTCGACAAACGCCGCGAACAGATGGAGTAAGCTCAGGCGTCAGCGAGCGCAGCGAGGTCCCACTCTGCGACGAGTGTGGCCGTGCGGTCGGGGACGAGCACGCCAGCGCGGACTCTCGCACGAAGAGTCGCGACCGCAGTTTGGCGGTCCGACGGCTGCTCCCACAGCGGCGTCGTTGGGAGAAATGAGACTGTGAGGTCGGCACTGCGAGCACGCTCGGTGAGCGTCTCGACTGCCGGCGGTTCGAATACGTCGGTGAAATCCACAGGCGCGCCGAAGGCAGCGAACGCAATCCGACCGTCAGTCGATGGACCAATCACAAC
>JAQCNR010000151.1 GCA_028274925.1 Halovenus sp. | reverse complement strand
ATCGATTTCTACTAATTCGTCGAGGACGTGGAATTCCCACACGAGTTTACGATAGAAGTCCGGAACGGTCACTACGAATTCGACATCACGGGCACTCGTGCAGAGTTCGACCAGTTCCGGGAGGCGCTAGAGGACATCGGCATTCCCTACGAGCTCCTGTCGAAGGTGAGCGAGGAGCGCTCGAATCGCCTGCTGACACGTGGGCTGTAGTAACTGTTTGCTTCTGGTGTCTGGGAGGGCTACTTCGTGTTGCCGGGTGTATGTACGCTGGCTGACCTCGCGGAGACACTTGATATCGATAAATCGACCGCAAGCGGTGTCATCCGTCGTGCACAGGGACGTCTGATTGCGTGGTATCTCACCGGTGTTGGGGGACGAACCGCATTCTCCGAGGACCACGGCTGACAGCGAATTCGAGTCCCGTGAGGAGTCGACCTGACCGAGGGGACATGGGTCGTATCCAATTGGCAGCGTTTCGGTCTTCTACAGGCGCGCACGCCGATGCTCGAGATGCCGTCCGGCTGGATTCGTCGAAACTCACACGCGGTAATCGGCCGACAGTCGTGCGAGGGACACCCCCTGTAAGCAGTAGCGTCTGAACAGTTACCGAAGTGCTGTTAAAAACTGTCTGCTGAATACAGAGGATATAATCAGCAACTGGTGTGTTCGCAACCGGAGCTCGTGCTAATATATGACAGTATGTAAGCGCCATGGTTCACCGTGCTCAACGAGATTGTTATTCTCCACGTCGATGACGAACCCGATTTCGCGGACCTGACCGGGACGTGTCTCGAACGCGAGGACGACCGGTTCGCTGTCGAGACGGCGACTAGCGCCGACGAGGGACTCCAACGCATCAGTGACCGCCCGCCCGACTGCATCGTCTCGGATTACAATATGCCCGGGATGGACGGCATCGAATTCCTGCAGGCTGTCCGGGAGGAGTACCCCGACCTGCCATTCATTCTCTTTATTGGCAAGGGGAGCGAGGCCGTCGCCAGCGACGCCATCTCCGCGGGCGTCACCGACTATTTCCAGAAAGCGAGCGGCACCGAACAGTACGAACTCCTGGCCAACCGGATCCGCAATGCCGTCGAAGCACGACGCGAGGCCGAACGGGCAGACAGACAGGAGCAGTTGATGCGGCTGACGGAGTTTGCCGGCGATACCGGCGGGTTCGAACTCGACGTCGACACAGGGGATGTCCTGCTGACCGACGGCGCTCGCCGGCTCGTCGGGTTGCCCGACGACGCACACATTACTCTGGAGGAAGCGATAGAGTTCTACCGCCCGGACGACCAGGCGGAGGTCCGACAGACTGTCAGCCGGGCAGCCGAGGCTGGCGAGGAAACGCAGGGCACCTGGCGTCTCCAGACGCCGAACGGTGACGAACGCCTCGTGGACGTGACGCTCACGCCAGCCGACGGGAACGGCGACGCCACCACGCTCCGCGGGGCCATCCACGACATCACCGAGCGAAAAGAGCGTGAGCGGGAACTCAGAGCGGAGCGATGGTTCGTCGAGCAGGCACTCGATACGCTCGACGACCTGTTCTACGTGCTCGATTTGGACGGCACTCTCCGACGATGGAACGACCGAGTTCCCGAGATCACGGGCTACACCGACGAGGAGTTGGTCGATATGGACGCGATCGAACTGTTCTCCGACGGTGACCGCGAGACTATCGCCGGCGCTATCGAAACAACACTGGCGGACAGAGAGGCCACAGTCGAAGCCGACCTGCGGACTGCCGATGGCGACTGTCTCCCCTACGAGTTCCCCGACGCCTACGAAGCCCTCCTCGGGCCGGAGCTCCAGGGCGCCGTATCGTATTGGCTCGAGGCGACCGACGGCGTCCCGTTCGACAGTTACACCGATCTCCTCGAGAACCGCGACGACGAAAGCCGGCGCGCCGACGCGCTACTGTGGTTCGACGAGCACGGTGTCGAACCCGACGAAAGCCACGTATTCGACGACGCGAGCGCACACGCGGCCGCTCCCCTCGCCGTCTTTACCCTCCTCGCGAGCGACGGCCTCGGGAACGGGTTTGAACGCGCCGACCTCGAGGACGTCGGCCTCGGTGTGTTCGACCGCGCCCGAGGCGGGGTGTCGGTGCTCCAGGCGCCGGCGCTGGAGTACGCGAGCGGTGTCGTCGCCCTCGACGGAACGCCGACGCGCCGTATGTGGGAGCTCGCCCTCGGCGAACGACTGAATCACCGGCCGGTGCTCCAGGGCGAGGAGCGCGCCGAGTACGTTCGCGACGCCCTGAATCTGAATCTGGTTCGGACCAGCGAGTACGTGAAACCGTACAACTCGGCCGACCACGTCAACACCGAGCAGGACGCCGCCCTCCTCGAGGCGATCACCGAGAAACACGGCGAGCGGCCATCGGTGATTACGACGACCACCGCCGAACACGAATACG
>JAQCNR010000148.1 GCA_028274925.1 Halovenus sp. | reverse complement strand
GCCGGTCGCACCGACGGCGATGACGCCGGACGCAAACAGAATGACAAGCAACAGTCCGATTCGGATTCGGTTCCGTGTGAGCGCCTCGCCAACCCGACCGAGTCCATCTCGGACTCGCTCGAGCGGCGGACGGTCTGGCGGCGAATCTGCGTCGGGACTCATTGACGTTTCTTCGATTGTGTATCGGTTTAGGAATATCGCTTTCCAGCCATGTTGGCTCGACCCTCGGGAGCCAGCACCGCCACGTGGTTTTATAGTTTCGACGCTCGGTATGCGTGATGATGACAGAAATCACGGCAACGCGCGCCGCCGAACCGGACCCACAAGTCCAGCAGTTTCTCCAACTCTACGAGTCGATGAACGTCCCCCAGTTGCACGAACTCTCACCACCGGAAGCTCGGGAAGTGCAAGAAGAACTCTCACAGGCTGAGCCCGATATCGACCTCCCGACCATCGAAGACCGGACTATCATTGGGCCAGACAGTGAGATCCCAATCCGGCTGTACGACCCTCGAACGGAGGACGAAGAGACTCCACTACTCGTCTACTTCCACGGCGGTGGTTTCGTCGTTGGCAGCCTCGACACCCACGACGGCCCGTGCCGAAAACTCGCAGCAGAGAGCGGCTATCCCGTCGTCAGCGTCGACTACCGCCTCGCACCAGAACACCCGTTCCCGGCTGGGCTGAAAGATTGTTACGCCGCCGTCGAGTGGGCCAGCAAAGCGGGCGAGGAACTCAACATCGACCCCAGCAAGATTGTCGTCGCAGGGGACAGTGCTGGGGCGAACTTCGCTGCAGGCGTCTCACTGCTCTCGCGTGACCGCGACGGCCCGGCCATCGCTGCCCAGATTCTCGTGTACCCCGTTGCTGGCGATGCGACCACAACTGAGGCCTACGACCAGAACAGCGAGGGCTACTTCCTGACCGCTGAGACGATGGAGTGGTTCCACGACCAGTACGTCGACGAGGATATCGACGAGGGGAACATCTACGCCAGCCCCGCACTGGCGGCTGACCTCTCGGACTTGCCGCCAGCAACAGTGGTTACGGCTGGCTTCGACCCCCTCCGGGATGACGGGGCCGCCTACGCACAGCAACTGGCCGACGCCGGCAACGAGGTGTACCACCACAACTTCGACGGGATGATTCACGGCTTTTTCAACATGATCGCCGACCCGGTCGATATCGACGCCGCTCACGAAGCCTACGACGCCGTCCTCGGTGACCTCGAGGCGATGCTCGGCGACGACTGAGCAGCGATAGTGGTAGACTGAATCACTCGTGTGACGGACACTCGACCCCGCCGTCGCAGGGCTGGCGGTCCGTGTCGATGACTTGCAGGTCGCCATCCAGCGTCACACGTAGCTGTTCGTCGTCCAGCGGAATCGACACCGCAATCCGCCACGGGTCTGACGACTCCACGCTGTAGTAGCTATCGTCGACACACCACGGGAGCGTCCAGTACGGCCGGTCCGTGAGCGTGATGTCGTGGTCGTCGTAGAAGGCGACGACGGGCGCTTCGTCGAGCAACACGAGTCCAACTGGTGAGCACAGCGTGTGTCGACAGCGCTCACAGATGTGTTCCGCTCGGAGCGACACGTCCAGACAGCACTCGCCCTGTCGGCTGAGCGTCGTGTGCATCCGACCGGCGCACTCTGGACAGACGCCGTCGGCGGCCAGACAGTGGAGGTGTCGCACTCGCTCGTCGAACGCCGTCGCAATTTCCTCCTCGGTCCGGTCTTCGAGTCCCCCCGGCGGGAACGAGTACTTCCCGTGTGCCTTCCCGCAGTCTTGGCAGGTAATCGTGAACTGTTCGTCTTCGTAGGCAGCCATCAACGGGCCGGTACAGCGCGTACAGTCGCCGGAGACGCCGAACGGTTCGATATCCGGCGAGTGTGTGTAGGTGCCGGCCCGGAGCGCCCGAATCACCTGTCCTCCCGTGTGGCTCAGGTCGTAGCCAGCCTCCGTCTTGACGACGAACTTGTCGGTCAGTTGCTGGAGGTGGTAGTTGAACTGCGCGCTGTCGTCCAGTTCGGTATCGGTGAACAGTTCTGAAAACCGAACTGGCCGGTCCGCTGCCTCCCACAGCGCTTCGAGAATATCGAGGCGGGTCTCGTTCGCAATGACCCCAAACGCTTCCGCAGGAGTAAGGTCCCCCTCTGCGCGCTCGCGTGTCTCACTCATACGTCACGTGACGAGACAGATAATAAAAAACATTCCCTGAAATCCATTATTGTAACAAATCTGTCCCGTAGTGGCCGAGGGCGACAGTGGATATTTACTCACTGGCGCCCTAAGTGTCGGTAGCTGTTGATAGATGTCGTTAATTCCACCACAGACTGAGGAAATCGAGCAGGCACTCGAAGCGGGAAATCGTCGATTGTTGCACTGTCTCAACTGCGGCGGCCAGATTGTCGCGATTCGCCACGGCGGGTCCTGTCTGCGCTGCAGTTCCGAGGCGGTAATCGTCGAATCGTATGACTAACACGCATGTACACGACAGAATCTCGCACGTAGTTTTGGAGGGGGCTATTTACTGCATTCCTGTAGACGACTAGCCTAGGTGACTCCGAGCGATGTCGTTCATTCCGACACAGACGGCGGCAATCCAAGAGGCGCTCGAACAACCGAACCAGCGACTGCTACACTGTCTCAACTGCGGCGGACAGGTCGTCGCGCCGCGACACGACGGCTGTCGAATCTGTGGCTCACGAGCCGTGTTGATCGAACAGGTCGAGTGAAACATACAATATTCTGGCGTCCAACGTACAGCTATGGCATTCGACCGCAACGTCGGCGGCACTGACCGTATCGTCCGCGCAGTACTGGCTGTTGCCCTCACCGTAGTCGCCCTGCTCGCGTTCCGGGGTGGGCGGCGCTCGGTTGCAACGCTGGCCACAGTCGGCGCCATTGCTCTCGGCTTCAACTCCGTCACCTGTTTCTGTGGGCTGAACAGGGCGCTGGGTATCGACACCACAGAGAATTAACACCACAAG
>JAQCNR010000135.1 GCA_028274925.1 Halovenus sp. | reverse complement strand
GAGTCTGACCTGTCCGAACTGCGTGAGGAACGCGACCGACTCGAGTGGGAAATTGACGAACTCGAAGCGAAGGTCGGCGAGTACGACCCCGAGGATATTCCCGACCACGATACCGTCGAGGCCGAAATCAACCGCCTCGAAGGCGAGATGGAGGAACTGGAACCAGTCAACATGCTCGCCATCGAAGAGTACGACACTGTCAGCGACGAACTCGAGGACTTGCAGGACAAGCGCAACACGCTGGTCGAGGAAGCCGACGGCATCCGTGAGCGAATCCAGACCTACGAGGACATGAAAAAAGAGACCTTCATGGACTCTTTCGAGGCTATCGACGAGCAGTTTCAGGATATCTTCGAGCGCCTCTCGGACGGGACCGGTCAACTCCATCTCGAAAACGAGTCTGACCCCTTCGACGGCGGCCTGACGATGAAGGCCCAGCCCGGCGACAAGCCAATCCAGCGACTCAACGCGATGAGCGGTGGGGAGAAATCACTGACCGCGCTGGCGTTCATTTTCGCCATCCAGCGACACAATCCGGCGCCGTTCTACGCGCTCGACGAGGTGGACGCCTTCCTCGACGCCGCCAACGCCGAACTGGTTGGAGAGATGGTCGACGAACTCGCCGGTGAGGCACAGTTCGTCGTCGTCTCTCACCGCTCGGCGATGCTCGACCGCTCCGAGCGTGCCATCGGCGTCACGATGCAGGACAACAACGTCTCTGCAGTGACGGGCATCGACCTCTCGGACGACCCGGAGGTGCCGGCCGATGACTGAGGCCGCCAGAAGAGCTATTATTCGGGCGTCGGACCGACGAGTAACTGCGCTGAGTCACGACGGTGAGTCTCGATGACTGACGACGAGATACCGCTCGATATCACTGGCCACGATGACCGCCAGCGACCCAGTACGGACAGCACCAGCCTGCCGGACGCCGATAGCCAGACAATAGACTCGGCCGATAACGAGGAGCCAGAAGACGAGGACGAAGAGGAAATCGAACCGGTCGAGGTACTCGTCCAACTTGCGAAAGACGACGAAATCGACCCGTGGGATATCGACATCGTGGCCGTGACCGACAAGTTCCTCAACAGACTCGACGAGGCTGACCTGCGGACCTCTGGCCGGGCGCTGTTTTACGCGAGTGTGCTCCTGCGGATGAAAAGCGACGGGATGCTCGAAGACGACGATGACGAGCCACAGCCAGAACCGTGGGAACAGGCGATGGACGGTGACGACCGAATCGAAGAGCCCGACCCCTTCGCCACACTCGAAGACGAGATGGACCGTCGTCTCGAGCGCAAGCGTGCCCGCGGGACGCCCCAGACACTCGACGAACTCGTTCGGGACCTGCGCGAGGCCGAGCGCGACCAGTGGTGGAAAGAGTCCCGCGAGTACGACACCAGCGACTCTGGCGGGCAACGCCGCCAGCAGACCCAGCAACTCGACTATCGCTCCGGTGACCAGTTCCGGATGGACGACGAACCGACCGAAGAGGAAGTGACCGGCAAGACTCACGGTGAGGATATTGACGAGATTATCGACGAGGTCCACGCTGCCGTCCGCGAACAGTACGAACAAGGCCGGACAGAGGTACTGTTCCGTGAAGTCGACGCCACCGGCGGGTCACGAGTCAATACGTATCTCGGGTTGCTCTTTCTCTCACACCGCGGGCAGGTCCGACTCCAGCAGGATGACCTCTTCGGTGACCTGTGGATTCAGGACCCGAATGCGGTGACTGGGTCGGGCGAAGTGGCCGCCGACTGAGGCCGGCGCGTGTTCGTGTAACCATAGTTGCTTTGAGTCTCCCGCCCATACTCATGACTAATGACAGCGACTGCGGAGGTGACGCGACGACGGGCCTGGCTGATGGCCGCACGACCACAGACGCTGCCAGCAGGTGGCGCACCGGTCGTGCTCGGCGTTGCTCTCGCTGCTGCCGATGGCGTCTTTGCGCCGTTGCCAGCCGTCGCGGCGCTCGTCGGTGCCCTGCTCATCCAGATTGGCACCAACTTCGCGAACGATTACTACGACGCAGTCAACGGTGCCGACACCGACGACCGCGAAGGGTTCACCCGCGTGACTGCCGGTGGGCTTATCGACCCCTCGGCAGTCAAACGGGCGATGATTGGCACCTACGCTCTCGCGGTGGTCGTCGGCCTCTATCTCGTTGCTCTCGGCGGCTTGCCGATTCTCGTTGTTGGCGTGTCGAGCATCGTTGCCGGCCTACTCTACACGGGCGGTCCCTACCCCTACGGCTACTACGGACTTGGTGACCTGTTCGTCTTCGTCTACTTCGGGATTGTTGCCGTCGTGGGCACGTACTACGTGCAGGCGATTTCGGCGCTGGGTGTCGAGACGTTTGTGACGAGTCTGCCGGCCGGGACAGTCACGCCCGAGTCGGTGCTCGTCGGCGCAGCAGCGGGCGCACTCGCGACCTGTATTCTAGTGGTGAACAACATCCGCGACAAGGAGACTGACGCCAAAGCCGGAAAGCGCACACTGGCAGTGCTGCTCGGCTACCGGCTCTCTCGTGTCGAGTTCTGTGGACTGGTTGCCATCGCCTACGCCGTCCCAGTGGTGCTGTGGCTCGGATTCGACTACGCCGCGACGGTTGTAGCACCACTGGCCTCGGTGCCGATTGCGCTTTCTGTGGCACGCGTTGTGCTGACCGAGGACAAGGGCGAGGCACTCAACCCTGCACTGGAACGGACTGGTCAGTTGCTGACCGTCTACGCAGTGCTCTTTGGGGCTGGACTGATTGCCCCGGTGGTGGTCTGAATGCTCGACAGCCGAGAGTTCAGCGTCAGACTCGCCGCGCCGCTGGAGACTGCCCGCGGGACTATCGACGCTCGTGAGGGCTTTCTGGTTCGCGTCGAGACTGACCGACTGTCCGGAGTCGGGGAGGCGACGCCACTTGTCGGCTGGACAGAATCGTACGAAGAGTGTCGCGAGGGGTTGAATCGAGCCGAATCGATTGCGACCGAACTCGACTGGGGGATTGCACTCGGCAAACTCGAAGCGCCAGCGGCGCGACACGGTCTCTCGCTCGCGCTCGCAGACGGCAGAGCGAATGCGTCGGAGAAACCGCTGTACAAATCCCTCGCTGCTGAAGAGCGGACCGTCCGCTCGGTGCCGGTCAACGCCACGCTTGGCGCGGACGAACCGACTGCACTGGCAAACCGTGCCCGCGCTGCTGTCGAGAGTGGCTACTCCGCGGTGAAAATCAAGGTGGGCACGAACGGTGTCGAAGAGGATATCGAACGAATCCGCGCCGTTCGCAACGCCGTCGGCGACGATGTCGAACTTCGGGTCGACGCCAACGGGGCGTGGACCCACGACCAGGCCAGCAGGGCCATCGAAGCATTGGCCGCGCTGGATGTCGCATACGTCGAGCAGCCCCTCCCGACTGCAGAGCTGAGTTCGCACGCCAGCCTCCGTGGCAACGGCGTCGACATCGCACTGGACGAGTCGCTTGCAACCCACAGCGTTGCCAATATTATCTCAGCCGACGCTGCCGACGTAATCGTTCTCAAACCGATGGTGTTGGGTGGCCCGGACCGCGCTATCGAAGCCGCCCGCGCCTGCCGGGAGGCCGGTATCGACCCAGTCGTCTCGACGACTATCGACGCCGTCGTGGCACGCGTTGGGGCGGTCCACGTCGCTGCTGCGATTCCAGATGTGCGCGCCTGTGGACTGGCGACTGGTGAACGACTCGCCACTGACCTCGCTCGCGACCCGGCCCTCGTCACCGAGGGCGAAATCACTGTGCCACAGGCAGCAGGACTCGGAATCGAGCAGCCACCGATCTGAGATGTTCGGGACGGATTTACTCCGGACGCGAGCAGCAGCGACGCCGGACCGAACCGCACTCGAACTCGCTGAGAGCGACCAGACGTGGTCATATCGTGACCTCGACAGTGCCGTCGACGAGATGGCCGCTTCGCTCGCCGCTGTTGGACCGGACGACACTGCGCGGGTTGCAGTTGCAGTTCCAAGCGGAGTTTCCTTCGTGAGTACAATACATGCGACGCTCCGTATGGGCTGGGAACTGGTGCCGCTGAACACACGGCTGTCGGTGGCCGAACTCTCTGATAGGCTTGACCGCCTCACTCCTGATATTGTGCTCTGTGCTGCTGAGACGGAGAGTCTGATTGCTGATGCACAGGAGCAACAGAGTCAGGGAGAGACTGCCAACCCTCGTCGCTACACCGTGGAGAATCCATCACAGCCCGGCACCGCGGAACTCCCGATTGATTCTCCACCGGTTGACGCGGACCCCCACAACCCGACAGAGACAGCGCTCATCCTCTTTACCTCTGGGACGACCGGTGAGCCGAAGGGTGTCAGACTCGCGGTCCGAAACCTGACAGCAAGTGCGTTCGCGTCGGCACTGCGACTCGGTGTTACGCCCTCGGACCGGTGGCTGTGCTGTTTGCCGATGTACCACATGGGGGGGCTCGCACCAGTTATCCGGTCGGCGCTGTACGGGACGACACTGGTCGTCCAGCCCGAGTTCGACGCGGAAGGGACGGCCACAGTGCTCGATTCTGCTGGGATTACCGGCGTCTCGCTCGTTCCGACTCAGCTCACTCGACTACTGGACGCTGGCGTGTCAGCGCCGGAGCTCAGGACAGTACTGCTCGGTGGGGCACCGGCGTCTGCGGACCTCCTCGACAGGGCAGAAGAGGCTGAGATTCCCGTCTTTCCGACCTACGGTATGACCGAGACAGCCTCACAGATTGCGACGGCGCGGCCGGCCGACCACCGCAACCATCCCGGCACTGTTGGCCAACCGCTGTACGGAACGTCTGTCACTGTGCTCGGGAGCGACGGCGAACCACTCTCCCCGGGTGAGCGCGGCGAGTTGGTCGTCTCCGGCCCGACAGTCACGCCGGGCTATCTCGATGCGCGCCAGACTGAGGTGGCTTTCTCTGAACACGGCCTGCACACTGGGGATGTGGGCTACCGTGACGACGACGGCCGACTCTGGGTAGTCGGTCGAGTCGACGATACGATCATCACCGGCGGTGAACTGGTGGACCCAGCGACTGTCGCTGAAGCCATCCGTTCTATTCCAGGCGTTGCGGATGTTGCCGTCGTGGGTATTGACGACGAGGAGTGGGGTGAGCGGGTTGCGGCAGCAGTTGTCGCCGAGCACAGTGAGAGGACAGCAGTGACAGAACGAGTCGAAGAACACTGCCGTGAGCAACTCGCGGGCTACAAAATTCCGCGACAAATACGGGTCGCCGACGCGATTCCCCGGACGCACTCCGGGACAATCGACCGCGAGGCTGTCCGAGAGTTGCTGGCTGGCTAGCTGTCGACTTCGCCGATTGCTTGCTCGCGCAGGCGACCCGTCATCTGGACGCCGTGGTGGTCGGTCCGGCGGATGACGCGCTTGGCCTGTGTCGCCGGGAAGTATTTACTATCGACGGCCGCGCGGGTCGTCACGCCAAATGTACTCGTAACGGTGGCTCCGAGTCCATCCGCGACAGCCCGCAGTCGCCTGTCGTCAGAGACGAAACCGCTCTCTTCGCCGCGGTCCCGTGCCGCGAGCAGGCCCGCGATGAGTGCCGCGTCACTGGTCTCTGCTGAACTGTCCAGCAACTGTGCCGCGTCGTCGAGAAACTCTCCCACATCGGGATTCGTTTCGACAGTGTTCTCATCGAGAAATCTGGCGAGATTCGTCGCTGCTGGTTCGACAGTAATCTCGTCGATTACTGCTTGCGGAATCACGAGGTCACCGTCGAAGACAGCCAGCAGTTCGAGTTCACCGATTTGACCGAGGTCGTACAGTGGTGTCGCGTCGACGAAAATCATTCACAGGTCCCCCGCACGCTCGGCGTCGAAGCTCAGGTCAGTCTCGTCGAGTTGGGTCGTCAGGCCGCGGTCCTGTGCCAGTTCGAGCCACTCAGCAATGGAGAGGCCGGCCAGGCTTGCCGCCTCGTTGAGTGAGACATCGCCGCTCTGGTAGCGCTCAACTGCGTGTCGGGTCCGCAGTGTCTTGACCCCCTCTCTGAGTGCCTGTCGCATTGTGGTACTGCGGTCCTGTTCGAGCAGTTCTGCAACCTCGTCTAACTCGGCCTTCTCGTCGTCGGGAATCCGAACGCTGACAGTCGGCATGTATACAGGCCACTGCAACGCATACACGCATAAGTTGCCGGGGTACAGTCAGGTTGACTAACAACTATTCTCGCGTCCCGAGACGGCTAATTTAAGCCACTGGCCTGCCCAGGGCCGATATGACGAACGTGGCACAGGCTTTCGTGCCGGGACATATCACTGGGTTTTTCACCAGCAATCCGGACCCAGACCCGACGAAGGCTGGCTCGCGCGGTGGGGGGATTGCACTGACAGAGGGAGTCACCGTGACAACGCGGCCAGCGGATGACCCACAAATTGTGCTAAACGGCGACCCAATCGAGATGGCGGCTGTCGAGCGCGTTCTCAAGACACTGGACGCCGGTGCTGAGGTCCGTGGCGTGACTGACCTTCCGCTCGGGTCGGGCTTTGGCGTCTCCGGCGGGATGGCGCTGGGTGCGGCGCTGTCGGTCAACGAAGCGTTCGACCGACGGCTCTCAGCGAACGAACTTATCACGATCGCTCACGGTGCCGAGGTGCAGGCTGGAACCGGCCTCGGCGATGTCGTGGGGCAGGCCCGTGGCGGCGTGTCGCTCAGACTGGACCCCGGCGGCCCACAGGACAACACTATCGACGAAATTCCGGCCCGACGGCGTGTCGAGTATCACACCATCGGCGAACTAGAGACTGCGGACGTGTTGGGTGGGAACACTGAGTTACTCACGGAAGCTGGCACGGAGGCCCTGTCGACGGTGGTTGCCGAGCCGACACTGTCGACGTTCATGCGTGCCTCCCGCAAATTTTCGCGGGAGTCGGCGCTGCTGACGCAGGATGTCCGCGACGTGATACAGGACGTTATCAACGCCGACGGGACGGCAGCGATGGCGATGCTCGGCAAGACCGTCTTTGCGCTTGACCACGGACTCTCCGACGCGGGCTACGACCCAGGAGTCGCGGCTATCGACCCCGGCGGTGCGCGACTGAAAGCTGGTGAATACTGAGAACCGACGGCTTTTCGAGGCAGAGTGCTGAACTGTGGTTATGAGCGATATCGAGATTCCCGAGAGTCACCCGCGATACGAGTCGTTGCTGACTCGCCACCGCATCGAGGAAGGGGTCGCGGCTGGAATCACCAGCCAGCAGGGACTGATCGCCCAGGGCCGCGGCGAAGCCTTCGACTATTTGCTTGGGGAGGAGACCATTCCAAGTGCCGACGCTGCCGAACGTGTAGCGGCGGCGCATCTGCTGGCTGCCGACCACCCTGTGCTCTCTGTCAACGGCAACGTCGCGGCGCTGGTCCCCGGCGAGATGGGTGACCTTGGGGCGGCGACGGGAGCCGACATCGAAATCAACCTGTTCAATCGGACCCCAGAACGGATGGAGCGGATTGCTGCACACCTCCGCGACCACGGCGTCACCGAGGTCAAGGGCCTGACTGCCGACGGGCGGATTCCGGGTCTAGACCACGAACGGGCGAAAGTCGACGCCGACGGCATTGGCGACGCCGACGTTGTGCTCGTTCCACTGGAGGATGGTGACCGGGCCGAGGCGCTGGGTGAGATGGACAAAATCGAACTCGTCATCGACCTGAACCCGCTCTCGCGGTCAGCCCAGTCGGCGACAGTCCCAATCATCGACAACGTCATTCGAGCGGTGCCGAATATGACCGCCCACGCCCGCCAGTTGCAGAACGCCAGCGACGAGGAACTCGCAGAAATTATCGAAGCCTTCGACGCAGCAGAGACGCTTGCGGCCGCGGAGGCAGCCATCAGAGACGGCGACGCAGACCTGTAGTTGGCGCTGGATTATTTTGTCGCGCGTAAGCGGAGAATTTACACCGGGTGGCAACCTTGTAGCTGGTATGAGCCTCAAGGTCGACGTGCGGAAACTAGAAATTTTCAACAAAGTCTCTAAAGAAGGCTCTCGGCAGGTGGCCGACAGTCTCAGCCAGATGTCGGGAATGGACGCCGAAATCGAGGTGGCGAAAATCAACGTTCTCCATATGGATGACGTCAAGACGCATCTCGGTGACGAAACAGCCGTCGGAATCTTCGTGGAACTGACCGAACCGCCGTACGGCTACGTCCTCTTTCTGCTCGACCCAGCCGACAGCAAACAACTGGCACAGTCAATGGTGCCCGGAGACGCCAGCGCTGAGTCGGGCTTTTCGGACATGGAACGGTCGGCGATTCAGGAGATTGGCAACATCATGACCTCCGGCTATATCGACGGGTGGGCGAACGTCCTCGATACGACAATCAACATGGGGACACCCACATTTAGCTACGGTCCGAGCCACAAAATCATCGAACAGATGGGTGGCTGGCCGGACGAAGAAATCGTCTTCGTGCTGGATTCACAGATCACTACTGCAGAGGCCGACGTCGACCTGACTGTGTATACGTTCCCGCAGGTGCAGGCCCTCGTTGAACTCGTCCAGGGGATCGATCTCGACACTGACGTTCAGGAGGATAGTGTCGCTGACGAGAGCTTCGTCAACTAACTCCCGACTAGTTCTGCGGTTCAGTACTGTTGGTCGCTGACGTGCCAACGCCGCAGTGAGTGTCCCTCGAATTTGGTGATTCGTCATCACCTCCCACGCCAGCAGCTGCGTCGCCCAACTTCTGATGGCGAAAGTACTATTACCACTTGGTATTAGTACCTAGTAGTATGAGTCAAGATACTTTCGACCAGTTCAGCGATGTCGACGAAGCAGAGGTAACACGAGCAATCGGACAGGAATGGACGGAAGAGTTCATGGACTTCACAGATTCAGACGTCATCATCGTCGGCGGCGGTCCGTCGGGACTTGTGGCAGCCAAGGAACTCGCCGAGCGTGGTGTGAAGGTGATGGTCGTCGAGAAGAACAACTACCTCGGCGGCGGATTCTGGCTCGGTGGCTTCCTGATGAACAAAGTCACCGTCCGCGACCCAGCCGAACAAATACTCGAGGAACTCGATGTCTCTTACAAACAGTCACAGGACAGCGAAGGCCTATACGTCGCTAACGGTCCGGAAGCCTGCTCCGGATTGATCAAGGCCGCCTGTGACGCCGGCGTGAAAATCCAGAACATGACGGAGTTCACCGACATCGTAATCCGTGAAGACCACCGTGTCGGCGGCATCGTGATGAACTGGACGCCGGTCCACGCACTCCCACGAGAGATAACCTGCGTCGACCCGATTGCTGTCGAGGCTGATTTAGTCATCGACGCGACCGGTCACGAGGCCGTTGCGGTGACGAAACTCCACGAACGTGGCGTGCTCGACGCGCCGGGAATCGGCCACGCGGATGAACACAACACCGGAATGGACGACACGGACTCCGACCAGTACGGTGCACCCGGTCACGATTCGCCCGGCCACGACTCGATGTGGGTTGGCGAGAGCGAGGACGCTGTCGTCGAACACACCGGCGTTGCACACGACGGACTGGTCGTCACGGGAATGGCGACGGCGACAACCTACGGCCTCCCACGGATGGGGCCAACCTTCGGTGCAATGTTAGTCTCAGGAAAACGCGCCGCACAGGCTGCGCTCGACGAACTGGAGGTTGACGCCGCCGATGTCGAAATGACGACGCAGGCAGAACCGGCTGACGACTGACGGACTCGGCGCCGAGGGTTGCAATCATCGCGAAGATGAGCAACTCAAGCGACTCACAACGTAGGACTGGTGTGCGCCTCGCGTCTGCATGTCGACGAAGTGGTGTCGGGTCGCCCCACCGACGTCGCCCACAGCAGAGCGGTGTTGTTCGTCATCGGTGTCGAGGCTGTCGAGAGCCCCGAAGTCGTGTTCGTGAATCAACTCCAGCGCGTCCGCCGGTAACTGCGCAGACTCTGTTACGTCGACAATCAGCAGGCGGTCTGTAAAACTCTTGGCGAGAAAGGCGTCGGTGACCACGTCGTACCCCAGTAGTTGCTCCGTCACCGCTGCCAGCCTTTCGCGTTGGTCACTCATAGTTCGCTTACTGTCGGCTCTGGCCTAACAGTTGGCCGCGAATATATTCGGGCTGACGACGGGTTTTTTTGTCACACGAAGATACGATTGCGTATGGGCGACCGTGCCTGCTACCGAGAGCACTGCCCGGACTGTGTGTGTCAGGTGACAATTGTCACCGAGCGCTGCCCAGACTGCGGTCGAACGCTCTCGCTCGAGTGAACTGGCCAGTCCGGTCGGTGTCGGCCAAGTTTACGAGTCTTGACTCTAATGTCTGAGAGAGGGATGAGTAAGTCTGGAGAGAGCGAGGTGAAGGCGGTTATTAAATATCACAATAATGGCTGATGCCACGGACTACCCGAAGACGTTGGACGCGACGCCGCAGAGCGACGAACCTGACGGCTATGGCTTCGGGCACCTAGTCGACGCTGGATATCTCGAAGAATCTACCTCGGACATCGTAACGTACGATCCAGACCACGAGGTTACGTACCGCTTCAGTATTGCGGGCTCTGTGCGGATCGCGTACTTCGAATTCCCGATGGCAGATGTCCCTCAGGATACGCCGAAGAAGATCGCACAGGAACTGAAGCGGAGAACCCGTTTACAGTACTTCTGGTTCTTCGACCCAGACACGCACCGGGTGCAGGTGTTCCGTGCGTCCCGTGGGAACTTTCAGTTCATCTATAATCCCACCGTCCACACCGGCACGACGGCGAAAACCAAGCTCGATAAACTGGAACAGGTCTCTGAGGACATCAACGCGCTCTTCGATTACACGGACGTTGTCGACCGCTTCTACCGGGAACTGTGGGACCACCGCTCTGACCTCGCACGCTCACTCACCACTGAGAGCGGCTACACGCTCAGCAAGCAGGAGGAACTTCTGTCCGCTCAGCGAATCATCGACCGCCTGATTTTCCTCTATTTTCTCGTCGAACGTGGCGTCGTCGTTCCGGTGAACGATGCCAAGAAGATGGTTGCAGCGGACACAGATGGTGTGTTCAACACGCTCGTGAACGAACACGAGGATTTCTGGACGCTGCTTCAAACCGTCTTTTTTGAACGGCTGGGTTCCCGAGACGCCGACGTCGTCAAATTCACCGGTTCGTACTGGCTCCACGTCCCACACCTGAACGGCGGACTCTTCCAGCCGGAGGATCTCACCACGACAGACGGACCCATTGTCTCCGAAAATGAAGAACTCGTCGTCGAGGACTTTGACTGGGGAGCGCTAATCAGCGAGCTTAACGAGTACAATTGGCTTCTGGACGGGCTAGAGGGGACAGATGAAGACGAAGCAGATACTATCGGGAACCTCACTCCAGCCGTCTTGGGATACATCTACGAGAAGTTCGTCATTTCGGTGAGTAAAGTCGGTGATGACGTCCTGCTCAGTGAGTTAGACGCTTCCGAGCGAAACGACCTACTTTCCGAGGGGAACAGTGAGGTCGGTGCGTACTACACAGGTGAAGACATAACCGACTTCAAAGCCCGCCGAGCGCTGTGGGAAGGCCTGCTGGAGAAGATCGACCAAGACCTTGAGCAAGGGGAGGCACCGACAGCCCTCGATCCCGACGACCTGTACCGGGCTGGCGAGGACCAGATGGAGACAATCGAATCTGACCAGAAGGATGGATTCGATGTGCTATACGAGCAGTACGAAGATTCGCCAACAGTCCTGAACTACATCGACTCGAAGGCACAGGAACTGAAGGTATGTGACCCCGCAATCGGGAGTGGCTCGTTCGCGCTTGCAGTCGCGAACACACTGTTCGAGTGGCGGTCGATGTGCCGACCGAACACTGCTGAGTACGTACTCCGCCGACAGATCATCGCCCAGAACATCTTCGGTGTGGACATCTTGAAAGGGGCAACGGAGATCTGTAAGTTACGGCTGTGGCTGTGGCTGATCAGCGCGACTCCGGTAGAGACGACCGAAGGTACACCCATCGACGAACGTGACGAAATCCCGCCCTTGCCGGATATCAGCTTCAACATCCGAACTGGAAACAGCCTCCTCGGGTTTACTGATGCCGCTGCTGTAACCGGCCAGCAGCACACCCAGGGGTCGTCCACGATGGAGAACCAACTACGCCAGTGCGGGGAGGATGTTCGTGACTATCGGGAATCCAGTGACCCCGAGAAAGAGACGAAGCGTGAACTCGAACGTCGGCACGACGACCTGAAAGAAGACCTCGACGAGTGGTACGCAGGAACCCAAAGCGACTCGAACAACAACCGGCTCACAATGGCCGATCATGTTGACGACGTGAGTGCAGCGTGGGACAGTCTCAATGCGGCCCCACAATCCGCCACAACGCTCAGCATCAACATCCCGGATGGGATACCTGAATCCATCGACGAATATCTGGAAAGCCAGGGGTTCACCACGTACAAATACAAGGCACGGCTGGACAGTTCAACACTCGATAAGCAAGGCGTTGAGAATATCTTCGACCAACTTCGAGCACACTACTCAGACCCTGACGATTGGAGTGTTCTCATAGAGCGGGAGTATGCCGGGCAGGACTTCCGAGGAGACAAACTGGACGCCTGTCACTGGCCGCTCGAATTCCCGCGCGTATATATGGAATACGGTGGGTTCGACGTCATCATTAGCAATCCACCGTACGGGGCGTCCGTGAGCCCGGAAGCGGAACCCTTGCTGAAAAACGAGGCCAATTACGAATGCCAGGGGACGAACGACTCCTGTGAGTGGTTCTACGAACGAGCACTGGACCTCGTTCACAACGAAGGAGTCATCTCGTACATCGTCAGCAAGAGCATCGCCTTCTACAGTTCGTGGTCCGACATTCGAGAACTCCTACTGGACGAGACAGAATTCAAGCACGTCTTTGACGTCGGCCTCGGGTTCGTCGGAGTAAACCTCGAAACCATTGCGATAATCAATACTCTCGGTGGTAATGGCCGAGCAAGTACCCCGACCGTGCACCGGAGTAGAGACCTTCGGAGTACGACTGCGAACCAGCCAGTCCACCTTGGGTGGGTAGACCAGGAGTTCATGCTGGACTCGAAAACCATCATCTTCCGACCGATAACTGACGACCAGAGCGATGTATTGGAACGCCTGCGCTCTCACGAGCGGCGGCTTGGCGACGTAATGTCCACCGAAGACACAACGAGACAACTGTATATCCCGGACAGTAAAAAGCAGAAACTGGCCGACGGAGACGACCACTATATCAACAAGAATCCGTGGGTGCAGGAGTTCTACCTGGAGGACATCTGGCACAGGGACCTCAGTGACTACCGAGACTCCGTTACCGAGTACGCCGTCCCTCGCGTTATGTTGAAGGTGCTTCGTGGCACTCGACTCCGGGCGTGGATCGACGCACATGGAGAGGTAGTAGGCACGGAGAAACTCGTCAATGTGCCGCTCGCAGACAGCAGTCCGGAGGAGATTGCGTTCGTCTACGCAGCACTAAACGATCCGTGTGCCTCCTTCTACTTGCAGAAAGCAATTTTCTCAGAAACGACAGAGAGTGCGCGAGTGATGGACGGACAGTACTCAAAACCGATCCCAATCCCAGAGGTCTCCGCTGACATCGAGACTTCTGTCGCACATCTCGCGTGGGTGCTCACACTGGCCAGACAACTGAACCACGACTCCAACCGGGATCGTTCAGAACACGTAACAACCTTACAGGCCAGCTTGAACGCGATTCTCAGCGCTCTGTATCTGGACAGCCACTCAGAAACGCTCGACCGCTGGTGCGCTACTGTACGCAACGAAGGCGAAGAGACTGAACGGGTTCGGGAACTGTTCGACCAGTTCTACACTGAACGGTTCGCCACCCGGAACGGGACTCCGGAACAGTACTGGGACGAGATCGCGTCGGTCGTGGACTCGGCAATCGATACCGTCTCACAGTGGGATACTGAAACTATCTCGAATTCACACGAGATGGCGGTTATTGAAGACGTCTTATAATGAGATCTCGGTGCCACTGCTCGACGCACGTGCCCGCCGGTATAGTACCGGGGCGACCGCCGCGTCGAGCGTTGCCGACCCAACGCTGTCGACGACGGTGACGCCATTTCCTCTTTTGGGCTTCTCATCTGCGAGGGCCGCACCCAGTGACACCAGTTCCGAGGACTCAACCGCCGCAGCGCGAAGGTCCCCCGTTTCGGCCACCTCCGCCGGCACGTCGGCGTAGACTGTCTCAGCACCCTCCAGAACTGCGGGCGCAAGTTCCTGCATTTTGGCGGTGTAGGCACCGACAGCGACGACCAGCGCAGTTGATGCCAGCGCCTCCGCCGGAAAAACCGGCGCTGTCGCCGTCGTCGCGGTGACGACGGTATCGGCTCCGTCGACAGCCTCGCGCGCTGAGTCGACTGCTCGCGCCGGAATATCTCTCGCCTGCAAATCCGTGGCGCACGCCTGCCGCGACTCACTGGGAGCGGAGATTCGCACATCTGCGAGGTCGGCAACTGTCGCAATCGCGCGAGTCTGCCAGCGCGCCTGTGCGCCGGCACCAATCACTCCCAGCGTCTCCGTCTCGGGGGCGAACGCCCGGACCGATAGTGCCCCCACACAGCCAGTCCGAGCGTTCGTGAGTGTCGTCCCGCCCATCAACGCGACCGGAAGCCCGGTTTCGGCGTCGGTCAGCACAACCTGTGCGTTGATGGTCGGCAGGCCGCGCTCTGCGTTGTCCTCGTGAACCCCGACGAGTTTCGTCACGTAGTACTCTGCTCCGTGGATGTACGCAGACATTGTGATTCCCATCCCCTCCGGGTCTGGGCCGTCCAGTCCTGCACCCACCGGAAAATGTGGCCTGTCCGGTCGCTCCACCGCTCCAGCGGCCTGCTTCTGTAATGCCTCACCGACGACATCGACGAGTGACTCTAGGTCCAGTGCTGTCTCCACCTCCGAATCTGAGAGCACGATTATCATGTGTGTTCGCACCATCCCGTCGCGTATTAGTCTTCACACCACTGACACCGACACTCGACGGGTTGTCCGCCAGTTAGCCGTACCTCCGGCCGCCTGCCACCCTTGCAGAGTCGGGGACCGAGCGCACGCCACTTCCCCACAGCAATGGCTGCCGTTCCTGAATTATCGAAGAACAGCCCCAACGAAGTTGCTTACTCCGGGGAATTAGACATCCACGTAAGGAATCTAAAAGCACAATCAAAACACTGGCCACTTTGTATATACGTAGTACTTTCGGGGTAAAATTACACTATACGTCATCTTTATTAGCACATAGGGTCACAAACAAGTCGTACACAAATGATTCCGACAACAGACGACCCAATCGGAGAGACGCCGGCACTGATCGTTGTTGACCCGCAGCAATCTACAACCGAAAGCGAGGAAGCAATGAGCTCCGGGGCCGCGTCGATTCCTGGTGGACGCGACGCTGTCATGGAAAATATCGACACTGTCGTCGAGCACGCAAGAGACGCAGATATCCCCATTATCTGGGGGAAAGAACTCCACCGCCCCGACTTCGCAGATTACGGCGCAGAAATTGAGTCGTGTGAGCCAGAGCACGGCATCGTCGGCACCTGTGCTGAAGAGTTCGACTCGATACTCTCAATCGACGAGGCAGACATGCAACCAGCAGAGTATGTCGTCGTCAAGCGCCGGTACAACTTCTTCCACCGGACAGACCTCGAACATATTCTCCGGACCTACGACATCGATACGGTCATTCTCGTCGGGTTTATGACCAACATCTGCGTTCACTACACAGCCCATGGTGCTCACGAACACGATTACGCCTTCCGCGTCGCCGAACAGGCGACAGCCGCACCGACGCAGGAACTACACGAAATCGGACTCAAATGCCTCCGGTATCTCCAGCCTCGCGGTGTCAGAGACCTGACCGAAATCACAGACCGTCTCGACGAGTACGACGGCAATCCGATTGTCAGAGAGGTCAAAGAAACCGGCCAGATTACGCCAGATACCGGCCCAGTCTCTCACTAGCGACCGAGCTGCTTAGCTCGTACCGAGTACTGTTTCCGAGCCAGCGATACGACTCAGTGATTCTCGACTCACTGTGGAGCGGCGTTCAATCTGTCGTCGTTCTCGGTCCCGCCTGAGGTCAGGCAGCGGCTCACTCGTTGTTTGTTTGAGAGCCGTGAGTGTGTCGAGTATCGCTGTCAGGCAGGAGCAATGGATTACTCATCTGTCCACTTGCTCCGGAGCTCGTATCGCGTCACGTCGTCGACGTTCACTGCCAGTGGAAATTCGATCGTTGTCGTTTCGCCGACGTCGATCGGTTCCACCGGTTCGAGACCCGACTACCGGTCGATAGCAGTGCCGCCGTTGTCGAGGACGGACGCGATATCTGCCGAGTCGAACTGTGCCATATCACCCACGACCGTCCGTTTCAGCGCAGCAGCGGCGGCCCCGGTTGCGAGCGCGTCGTCGAGTTCTGCGTCATCGAATCGGCGCGCGAGGAAGCCACCGACGAAGGCGTCGCCAGACCCGACCGCATCGACGGTGTCGGTCTCGAACGCTGGCTGTTCGACGAGACCATCCCCGATGGCGAGCGCACCAGCGTCGCCGCGGGTAAGCACGACCGTCTCGAAGTCGTATCGGTCTGCGAGCGAGCGTGCGATAGCCGCACTTTCTCCGTCATAGCCCAGCACTGTCCGTGCGTCGCGCTCGGCGACGAACAGAATATCGACCATGGCGAAGAGGTCTGTCAGCGTCTGGCGGGCCTCGCTTGGCGTCCAGAGTTTCGAGCGGTAGTTGAGGTCGAAGGCAGTCTTTGCGCCGGACTCCTGTGCGGTTTCGAGCAGTGCCGCCGTCGTCGCAGCCGACTGGGCAGAGAGCGCGGGCGTGATGCCCGACGTGAAGACGTACTCAGCCGACTGGACCGGCGCTGTCTGGAGGTCGTCTGGTGTCGCGTCCCGTATTGGCGTGTCGTCGCGGTCGTACACGACGGAGTCCCCGCGGGGCATCCCACCACGTTCGAGATAGTAGGTGCCAACGCGGCCGGTGTCCGTCCACGCAACCTCCGTCTCGATCCCTTCGCCGCGGAGTGCGTGGACAATTCGCTCCCCAAGGGCAGTGTCCGGAAGTGCAGACAGCCACGTGGATTCGACGCCGAGGTTTGCGGCCGCGACGGCGACGTTACTCTCTGCGCCGCCGACGTGGACATCGAAGTTGTCGACACGGGAGAGACGCTGTCCGCTCGGAGGTGACAGTCGGAGCATCGTCTCGCCGAAAGTAACGAGTTCACTCATTATTCGTCGAACAGCGTTTCGCCTTCGATCATATGCTCGGCAACAGTGTCCATATCGAGCGTGAGGCCGAGCCCTGGTTGTTCCGGAATCTCGATGTGGCCGTTTTCGATGACGGATTCCTCGACTAAGTCTTCCCACCAGTCCAGTTCGTAGGAATGGAACTCGACGGCCAGCGTGTTCGGGATGGCGGCGCTAACCTGGGCGCTTGCCATCGTCCCAATTGGCGAGGAGACGTTGTGGAGTGCCAGCGGCACGTAGTACTGGTCGGCCACGTCAGCAATTTTGCGCGTCTCTCGCATGCCGCCGACCTTCGGCAAATCCGGCGTGAGGATGTCGACGGCACCACTCTCGACGAGGCGGCGCTGTTCGGTGACGCGGTAGCGGTTCTCTCCGGCCGCGATTGGCGTCACCGTCTCGCTGGTGACTCGCTCCTGGACCTCGATGTTCTCGGGCGGGACGGGGTCTTCGAGCCACCAGACGTCGTACTCTTCGAGGGCGTGGGCGAGGCGTCGGGCGGCGTCAGCCGAGTACGACCAGTGACAATCGAAGGCAACGTCAGCACGGTCACCGACACGCTCGGTGACGGCCTCGACAATGTCGACCTTGTGTCGAATCTCACCGGAGCGGAGATGTCTGTTCGCCCGGTCTTTCTCGTGGCCCGAAGGAACGTCGAGGTCGAATTTCAGGGCGTCGTAGCCGAGTTCCTCGACGACGCGTTCTGCTTCGTCTGCACACGCCCGCGGGTCGGCCTCACTCTCCGTGTGACAGTCACAGTAGACCCGTGCCTCGTCTCGGTACTTGCCGCCGAGTAACTGGTACGCCGGGAGACCGAGCAGTTTCCCCGCCAGATCGTGCAACGCCACCTCGATACCCGAGATTGCGGTGACGGTCACCCCTTCGACGGAGCCCTCGCCGGACATCTTCTGGATGAGATGTTGGTACAGGCGGTCGATATCCAAGGGGTTCTCACCGACGAGAAACGGCCGCATACGCTCGATGAGTTCCGGGACGCCAGCGCCCCAGTAGGCCTCGCCCGTCCCGGTGACTCCCGCGTCAGTGTACACGCGGACGAGAGTCCACGGGAAGTTCCCGTCAACCATCGTCGTCTGTACGTCGGTGATAGAAACGTCACGCGGCCCGCGGTCGCTGTCGAGACCCATCGCGTCGCCGGAGAGATTCCGCATCGTGTACGTCGCGTTGGGGTCGTGTAGCGAGCCGTAATCCTTGTCCATACCTCACGTTCCAGAGCGACCAACTTATCTCTTAAGTATTCATTCAGAACCGAGTTGTCTTTACGAGAGCAGGTCGAGGTCCCGGAGGTCACGCTCCAGCGCCGCGCGGTCGTCGTCGTCCATCGTACGAAGTGGTCCGCGGAGGCCGCCCACGTCGAAGCCGATATCACGAAGCGAGAGGGCGGTCTTAACCCCCGCTAGGTACGGACCACGCTTGAGTGCCGACCGAACCTCGAACACGCGCGACTGCAAGCGCCGGACTTCGCTGTCGTCGCCACGGGCGTGGGCCTCGTACAGGTCGACGACGAGTTCGGGAAAGACGTTGGCGACGGCGCTGACAAGTCCCGAACACCCCAGTTCGAGTCCGACGAACAACAGGGAATCCGACCCGACTAAAAAATCGAGTTCCGGCGCGGCGTCGATGGCTTGGGTGAGCCACGGCACGTCTTTCGAGGAGTCTTTGAGGCCAGCGATGCCGTCGATGGCAGCCAGTCGTTCGATTGTCTCTAGCGAGAGATGGTTGCCCGTTTTACTCGGGATGTGGTAGATGTAGACGGGCACGTCGACTGCTTCTGCGACCGCGCGGTAGTGTTCGACCGCGCCCTCCCCGTCGATGGGGTAGTAGTACGGTGTCACCACGACGACGCCGTCAGCACCGACCGACGCGGCGTGGTCGGCGTGGGCAACCGTCGCTCGCGTGCTCGGCGCACCGACGCCCGCGATGACCGGCGCGTCGACGGCGGCAGTCACACATTCGACGACCTGACGCCGTTCTTCGCCGGTCAACAGCGCGAACTCGCCGTTGGTGCCCAGCGGAAAGACGGCGCTGGCACCCCCATCTACGACGAACTGCGCGTGCGCGGCAGTCCCATCCAGGTCCACATCTCCATTCTCGTCGAATGCCGTTACGGTGGGTGGAACGACGCCAGCGAGGTCCAGCGAATCTACCGAGTGGTCATTCTGTGACATATCTATTCAATCGATGGTCCAGAGCAGGATATCCTTCGCCAACTGTGCACTGTTCTGTAGGTATTCACTCGGTATTGTGTTTATATTTTTCGCAGGTGAGTGGCGTATCTCGGCGGGCACCGATGGCGATGTTGTTTACTCGCTTTACGGTAAATATTTCAGCAATGCGGCGGGAGTATGGTGTATGGATGCCATCGCTATCGAGGCGGGAGCGAGCGAACCAGTCGTACTCGACGTTCCAAAACCCGACCCAGCGCCGGGGGAGGCACTCGTGCGCACCCTCCGAGTGGGTGTCGACGGTACCGACCACGAGGTCATCGCCGGGAACCACGGGGGATTCCCGGCGGGTGAATCGCACCTCGTGATGGGTCACGAGGCAGTTGGCGTCGTTGAGGACCCAAACGGGACTGCGTTCGACCGCGGCGATGTGGTCATCCCGACGGTCCGGCGGCCGCCACCGTCGGGCAGCAACGAATATTTCGAGCGCGGTGAAGCGGATATGGCGCCGCCGGACGCGACCCTCGAACGAGGCATCGACGGCGCTCACGGATTCATGAGCGAATACTTCACCAGTCCTGCCGAGTTTCTCGTCGAGATGGCACGGGACTCGGCCGAGTGGGGGTTTCTGGTCGAGCCCATCAGTATCTCGGAGAAGGCGCTGGAACTTGCCCGGGCGTCGCGCTCGTCGTTCACGTGGAAGCCAGAGGCCGCGCTCGTACTCGGCAACGGTTCGCTTGGCCTGCTCACGGTGGCGATGCTCGACGACATGGAGCTCTACTGCCTCGGGCGCAAGGGCCGACCCCACCCCACCATCGACCTGCTCGACCAGCTCGGCGCGACGTACATCGATTCGCGGGAGACGCCAGTCCCAGAGATACCGTCCGTCTACGAACCTGTCGACCTCGTCTACGAGGCAACTGGCTATCCGAAACACGCCGTTAGCAGCGTCGACGCACTCGCCCCGAACGGCGTCGCGGCACTGCTGGGCGTGCCCGACTCCTGGACGGCCGAGGTTGACCTCGGTCAGTTCCACGAGGAACTCGTCATGCAGAATAAGGCCATCGTCGGCAGCGTCAACTCCGGCCCACGTCACTTCCGGGCCGCCGTCGACAGTCTCTCCGAACTCCCGGCGTGGTTCCTCGAGGAGTACGTCACGACAGTCAGTCCCCTCGACTCGTTCCAGGAGGCATTCGACCCCGACGACACAGCCATCAAGACCGCAATCGAATTCGATACGTTATGAGTCATCGCTCACCCTGCTTGCGGTCAGAAGACAGACTCATTACGCACCGGTCTGAGTACTGCATATGACCAACTCTGACCTCCCGGACCATCTTCTCACGTTCGGAGAGCGATTCGACTTCGGTGACTACGAGATTGACGCGTATCTCGCAGTACTGAAACACGGAAAACTCACTGCCGCCGAGATTGCCGACAAGACAGATATCCCACAACCTCGAGTGTACGATACTGTTCGGAGTCTCGCCGACAATGGCTTCGTCGAACTTCGCGATTCCCGGCCGCTGGAGGTACTCGCAATCAACCCAACCGAGGCCTTCGACGATGTCCGAGCGTCGCTCGATGACCTCGTCGACGGGCTAGAACAGGCCTACACAGCCCCATCGCGTGAGGCCGAGGCAGTCTCGCTGGTCTCCTCCCGCCAGACCATCCTCCGTTATCTCGACGATGTCATCAGCAGCGCCGAGTACGAACTCGTGCTCTCGCTGACGCCAGACCTGCTCGGTCGGTTCGAGGACCAACTCCGAACGCAGCAGGAAGCCGGCGTGACAATCGAACTGCTGCTCTCGCCGGCGGCCGAGGTCCCTGACGCCGACGAGTTCGACTACGCGGGTGTCGCCACGGTCACCCGTGTCCGCCGAGGGCTTACGACGCCCATCGTCGCCGTCGCTGATGGCGCATACTCAGTCTACACGACGCGGACGGCGCTCAACTCGGACGATAACTACGGCGTCATCTTCAACCGTTCCGAACTCGGCTTTCTCGTCTTGGGCTTTCTCAACACGGTGGTCTGGCCATCGTCGACGACACTTACCGAGCGCGAATCAGACCGACCGTATCCCCGCCGGTACGCCACTATCCGCCGGTGTGTTCGGGACCTCTCTGAAGACGAGGGGGAGTTCTACGCCTCGGTCCGTGGCCGCGACGTCGAGACCGGTGAGGTCCGGACTGTCGACGGTGAGGTAGTCGATATCGGTATCACCACTAACCGCGAAACCGCTGCGCTCACACTGGCAGTCAACGGCGAGCACGTCGACGTTGGCGGGCAGGCCGCCGCCCTCGAAGATATCGAGGCGTACGAACTCGTTGTTGGACGAGACGGCCCGCCCGGCATCGATTCCGCCTGAGCTTTTCGCCCTCTCATCGCTGACACAGTACACCCCCTCGCCCAGCGACCGCTCCACGGAGAAAGCCAAGGCTGTGGGCGACCGCTATTGCTCATTCGTTCTTTCGACTCGCTGTACCGAATCCACTGGCGCGCTCCGTTACCGCTGCTCTCAGGGCCGAAAACGGCCGAACTGTGATTTCTAAACCTTCATTCGATA
>JAQCNR010000129.1 GCA_028274925.1 Halovenus sp. | reverse complement strand
GTGATTAGAAACCAAAGGAGCAATGCAGCGAGGCGATTCTCTCGACCGAGGCCGTAGGCCGGGGTCGAGCCTTTTTCACCCATGTTTTTGGGCCAAGGGTGCGCGAAGCGCACCCGAGGCGGAAAAAGATGGTTAGCCAAAAATCCCGCCAAAGACGCCGTCTCCACCTTCGTCTTCGTCTTCGTCTTCATCTTCTTCCTCGTCGAGGAACCACTGGCTGTCGAAGACCCGTTCGAGGTCCGTGCTGTCTGCGCCCTCGAAAAAGATTCCTTCGAGTGACGCTGCGAGTTGGCGGTAGGCGTCGGCCGGGTCGCTCTCGGACGCGTTCTGGAGCAGCGGTTCCTCCTCTGTCGCGTCGATATCGGCCGGAATCACACCCAGCAGTGGCACGTCGAACTTGTCGGCAATCTCCTGGACGTAGGTATCCCGGGTGACGCGAGTAATCAGTGCGCCGATGACTTTACCGTCGACACGCTCGGCCAGGTCGGCCGTCTTGATGGTGTCGTTGACCGCCACGTCGTCGGGTGTCGTCACGAGCAACACGCCGTCGGCTAGTCCGAGCGGGACCGTCGTTTCGTGGCTCAGCCCTGCGCCGGTGTCGACGAGCACGACGTCGAAGGTGTTTTTGAGCGTGTTGATAACTTTCCGGAGTTTCGCCGGGTCGGCCTCGGCGAAGGCTTCGAGACTTTGCTCGCCCGGGATGACGGTCATTCCCATCTGTGCGTCGTTGAGCGCTGCGCTGACCGTCTCTTCGCCGGCGAGAACCTCGTGAATGCTCGTCTCGTAGTCGAGTCCGAGCATGTTGCCGAGGTTTGCCATGCCGAGGTCGGCGTCGACGACGACGGTATCGTAGCCGTTCTCTTCGAGCGCTGCCGCGATATTGATCGCTGTGGTGGTTTTTCCAACGCCTCCCTTTCCACCGGCAATCGTGCAGACGTACCCCGCCATTCTTTGACTATATAACACCTGTACTCGCCACGATATAAAGCCATTCCTCTGTTGTCTTTCATCTGTCAGACACTCGCCTCGAAGTGGCAGGTCAACAGGTACTTACACCAGACCGGCCAAATACTGCCAATGAGCGAGTCCGAGCACGAGCAGACGGACAAACAAAAATACGAGTTCCAGAAAGTAATCGAGGAGCTCAAGGATTACCGTGGCTCCGGCACACAACTCGTCACCATCTACGTACCGCCGGAGCGTCTCATTAGCGATGTCGTTGCCCACGTTACGCAGGAACACTCCGAGGCGAGCAACATCAAGTCTAAGGAGACCCGAACGAACGTGCAGGACGCCCTGAAGAGCATCAAAGACCGGCTGAAATACTACGACGTCAAGCCACCTGAAAACGGGATGGTGATCTTCTCGGGTGCTGTCGACGACGGCGGCGGCCAGACGAAGATGATCACGCGCGTCCTCGAGGGCCCACCGCAGCCAATCGAGTCGTTCCGGTATCACTGCGACGCGGAGTTTCTGACCGAACCGCTGGAGGAGATGATGGGCGACAAGGGCCTCTTTGGCCTGGTTGTGCTGGACCGACGTGAAGCAATCGTCGGCTGGCTCCGGGGAAAACGCGTCGAACCGGTCAAATCCGCCACCTCACTCGTCCCGGGCAAGCAGCGAAAAGGTGGGCAGTCCGCCCAGCGATTCGCCCGGCTCCGACTCGAAGCCATCGACAACTTCTATCAGGAGGTTGCCGGGATGGCAAACGACCTCTTTGTCGACCAGCGCCACGAGCTAGACGGCATCCTCGTCGGTGGTCCCTCACCGACCAAAGACGAGTTCCTCGACGGCGACTACCTGCACCACGAACTGCAGGATATGGTGCTCGGGAAGTTCGACGTGTCCTACACCGACGAATCCGGACTGTACGACCTCGTTGACGCGGCTGACGAGGTGCTGGCCGAACACGAAGTCCTCGAAGACAAGCAGACGATGGAGCAGTTCTTCGAGCAACTTCACGACGGCAACAAGGCGACCTACGGCTTCGGTGCGACCCGAGAGAACCTGATGATGGGGGCTGTCGAGACGTTGCTCATCAGCGAGGACCTGCGGAAAGACGTCGTCGCCTACGAGTGTCCCAACGGCCACGACGAGTACGAGTTCCTCGACCAGAACGAATCGACGCCCGACCACGAGTGTTCACGCTGTGGCGAAGAAATCGAGAGCGATGACGGTGAGCGCGAAGACGCCATCGACCACCTCATCGAACTGGCCGAACAGCGCGGCAGCGAGACGATGTTCATCTCGACAGATTTCGAGAAAGGCGAGCAGTTGCTGACAGCATTCGGCGGCGTTGCCGGCCTCTTGCGGTACTCGACGGGCGTGTAAGGACCACAGATTCTCGCCGAGAAACACGACATATAGACTCAAGTTTGTTGCTCGCGTAGTACCAGATATGCAACTGACAACTCGCGCCAGATTCGGGTTGGCCGCGTTGTTTGCGGTGCTGGCCGGCGTTGCGGGTGTGCTGGCCGCCCCCGACCTGCCGGCTGAACTGGTCACACAGTGGGACGCGGGCGGTGAGCCAAACGGCACGCTCGCGAAGGGGCCAGCGCTGGTCCTGGTGCCGGCGCTGACGCTCGGGCTGGTTGGCCTGTTCGCCGTCCTCCCACGACTCGACCCCCTCGGCGAGAACATCGAATCGTTCCGGGCGCAGTACGACTGGTTCGCCGTCGTCTTCGCGGCCTACCTGTCGGCCGTCCACCTCGCGGTCATTGCCTTCAACCTCGGCTACGAGTTCGACTTCACGCTGGTGGTGCTTGCCGGGATGGCCGCGCTGTTTTACTACATCGGCATCGTGCTCGACCACGCCGAACGAAACTGGTTCATCGGCATCCGGACGCCGTGGACGCTCAGCAGCGACGAGGTCTGGGACCGGACACACGACCTTGGCGCGACGCTGTTCAAACTGACTGCCATCGTCTCTGCCGCCGCGCTCTTGTTCGGTGACATCGCGATTTTCGTGATTGTCGGCGCCACGATTACCACCGCGATTATCACCACTGTCTACTCCTACTACTGTTATCGCCAACTCGACGAGGACAGCGACGTTGCGGCCCCGAGTTGATTTGCTGTATTCAAACGTCTGTTTGACTCTCCGTCGACTGTTTATATATGACGCGTCATCTCTCGAACATGACCGAACTCACGAGACGAGCAGCACTCGTCGGTGCAGCCGGCGCCGGTGCCGTCGCTCTCGCTGGCTGTGTCAGCAACGACGACCCAGATTCCGAAGCCGCGGATAATCCGACAGATGACGACACAAACACTGAGTCGAGCACAGACGAGATGTCACTGACAGCGTCCGTCGAACGCGTTGGAAGTAGTTGCGGGATGTCCGACTCCGGCGAGGCAACGGTCTTTCTCGACGACGGCACGTTCGTCGTCATCGGAGAAATTCCTGCGCCGACTCCCTGCTACGACCCCGAACTGACCGCATACTCGTTCGCTGACGGCAGGCTGTCGGTGACGGTCGATGTTGTTGCTCGGTCAGACGAGACCTGTGCTGACTGTCGCGGTACCGTCTCCTACGAAGCCAGACTCTCGGGACCGAGTCCCGACGATGTCGAGCACGTGTCCGTCAGCCACGCCGACGGGCAGAGCTACGAGGTGCCAGCCCCAGACGTTGACGAGGGGCCGCCGGCCGTCCACGGTGCAACAATCACGGAGACCACGAGTGAGTCCCGAGGGTCGGGTGACAGGGGCCGTGCAGAGGTCACACTTCCCGAGAGTGAGACCGGAGTGGTCACCATCGACGGTGCAATACCGACCGAACACCCACATTATGAGGCGGTCCTCGAAGCGGCAACTGTCCACGGCACAACGCTTCGCGTGGTAGTCGACGTTCAGTCGACACTAAAAGAGGATACGATGGGGACGACGCCGCTCGGAATCGTCGAGTACATCGCCAGCGTCGATGTCAATCACGCCGACGGACTGGACTCGGTCACCGTCGAGCACCCGAACAGTAGTTACGGGAGTTCCTGGGCGAGCAGTAGTGCAACCGCGGAGGGCGGTTCGAGCAGTCGTACCAGTGACTCGACGGGATCTGACGGAAGTAGTTGAGTCTCTATCCTTCCTGTTCCAGATATTCGGCGACGATCGTGTCACCGCTCGAGGCACCGATACGCTCGGCACCTGCGTCGAATAACTCCTCGGCAAACTCCCACGAGCCAACGCCGCCGCTGGCTTTGACTGGCCCGTACTCGGCCAGTAACTCGACGTCTTCGACCGTTGCGCCGCCGTTGGCAAAGCCTGTTGCTGTTTTCAGAAATGCGGCGTTCCCATCGATGGCAGCCTGACAGAGCTCTCGGAGTTCGGCCTCGGAAAACAGCGAGGTTTCGAGAATTACTTTTACTGGGATGGGAACTGCCGCAACAACCTCTTCGATTTCTGTTTGGATAGCCGCAACATCCTCTGTCGCTCGGCCGAGATTGGGCACAACGTCGAGTTCGCTCGCGCCGTCCTGCCACGCACTGGTCGCTTCAGCACACTTCGTTTCGGTCGTGTGCTGGCCGTGCGGAAAGCCGACGACGGCGCTGACCTGGACGTCGGGGGCGTACGCCGTCGCCTCGGCAACGTAACACGGCGGGAGACAGGCTCGCATCCCGTATTCCTCGGCAGCGTCGAGGACGGCCTCGACATCGTCCCACGCTGTTGTCGGGCCGAGCACGGTATGTTCGATGCGTTCGGGGATATCGTCCATACTGCTGTTCGACGGCCTCAGCGGTTAAAAATACCGCCCGTGACCGGAACTGTTTTGAGTTGGGCGGTATCACACTCGCCACATGGCTGCGCCATTCAGCGGATTCGTCGTTCCGGGGCCGATTCAGTCGGCGGCGCTTCTGATCGGAACGGTGACGATTGGAGTGGTGTTATACGCACTCCGCCCGCCGCTCACACAGCGGATTGTGCTGTCGTTCATTCCGTGGATTGTCAGCGGAAGTATCCTGCACGTCTTCTGGCAAGTCGGGGAAATCCTCCAGCGGCAACTCTACCCGCCGCCGCTCAAGGTATTCTTCTCGGCCCCTGCTGTCTATCTGACGACGTTCATGGCAGTGGGGCTGATCTGGGCCCTCGCGTCGATTATCGTCCCGAGTCGTGACCGGAGCAACCGGATTGCGACCTATCTCCTCGCGACCGGTATCGGCGTCGTAATCCCGCTAATTGGATTGCTCCTCTGGCAGGGCCTCGACGACGCAATCGCGCCGATGGAACCCATCTGGCCAGTGCTTGGGCTTATTCTCTCGCTTGTGGTCACCTTCGTCGTCTACATCGCGATTGGCGCGTGGCGAACCTACGTCATCGCGCAGGTCCGATACGTCGGTGCGTTCGTCCTCTTTGCACACATCTTCGACGGCATCACTACGGCAATCGGTGTCGACGTGCTTGGTGGCGGCGAACGCTCGGCACTGCCAGCGATGATTCTCGACTTTTCGGCTCGCCTGCCCGTTGCCGACACTATCGGCGTCGGCTGGCTGTTCGTCCTCGTCAAAATCGTACTCGCCTCGGCGATTATCATCCTCTTCGCAGATTACGTCGACGAGGAACCGACACAGGCGAATCTCTTCCTGACGCTCATCGCTGTGTTCGGACTCGGGCCGGCGACAAACAACTTCTTCCTCTTTTTGCTCTCGCCGTAACCGTCGCTTCGCTGTCTTTACTACCGCGGCCCCCGACCACGGCGTATGGCGAAACAGCCACACCTCCTAGTCGAAGCGGGCGACCTGACAGATATCGCGCTCGTTCCGGGCGACCCGGGTCGAGTTGACCGCATCGCCGACCACTGTGACGACCACACTGTCGTCGCGAGCAACCGCGAGTACAAACTCGTCAACGCCACCTACGAGGGTCGCGAACTGACAATCTGTTCGACCGGTATCGGCTCACCCTCGGCCGCCATTGCTGCCGAAGAACTGTCGGCAGTCGGTGTCGAGACAGTGCTGCGGGTCGGAACCACCGGCGCACTCCAGTCCGACATCGAAATTGGGGATATGATTGTCGCCACCGGCGCGGCCAAAGACGAAGGGACGACCAAACGCTACGAGTCAGCGACAGTCCCTGCTGTTCCCGACTACGACGTACTCTCGACGCTGACCGAAACCGCAACAGAGCACGACGCGCCGGTCCACGTTGGTCCGATTGCCACCGACGACGCCTTTTATGCCGAGACCGACGAGTACGTCAACTCGTGGGAGGACGCAGGACTCCTCGCTGTCGAGATGGAGGCGGCCGCACTGTTCACCATCGCTCGTCGCAAAGGCATGCGCGCTGGCGCAATCTGTACCGTCGACGGCAATCTCGTCGAGGGGACACAGAAAGGTGAGACCGAGGACGACGAACTCCCGGAGAAAGCCAGAGACAACGTTGCACGCGCTATCGAGATTTCGCTCGAAACCGCAACCAGACTCTGAGGCGGGTCGTCGCGCTCGAAACGAACCCCCTTGCTACAAATACGCTCGGACCGACCCTCCGCGTATGGCAGACGACCTCGCAGTTTTGCAGTGCGAACCAGACACACTGCGGCAGGCAATCGGAACTGCTGCCCTCGCCGTGGAAGGCCACGACCCACGCACCAAGATGTTCATCCGGATTCGCCCCGAGTACATCGACACTCCCGCCAACGCCGTCGACGCGCCGCTGGGATCATTTTGTACGTTCGACGCGTCGCTGTTCGAGGAGTTAACGGTGTTCGAGCCAACCGCCGCATTGCTCCCGGTCGGGCCCGCGCTGGACTGGCTGACGTATTTCGCCGACGACGAATCACTGACAGTCTCTGTGCTCGGCGAGGCTGGCGCAGAGTACGCGAGTGCAGTCCAGTTCGCAAGCGAGCGCCGAACGGCAACACTGGATTGTATCGACCCGACAACGGTGCTCGACGCGGTCGAAATCGCGCTGCCCGACCGGTTCGACGACGGGCAGTTCCTCGACGAAGACCGGCAACCGGTCCCGACGACAGCGGAGACCAGTGCCGCGGAACTCGAGCGACTCGTCGCCGCGACCGACCGCTGTCAGGTCGATTCGTATCCGTTGTCGTTCACTGAGGAACTTGGCTTCGAGGTGGGCGGCGAACACTCGACAGCGTCGGGCACGCTCGCCGGGACGGTCGAGGGGTCCGCTGTCTCGCATCAGTTCGGTCCCGGACTCGCTCGGATTGTGCAGGCTATCGAGGGACAGGTCACCCTCCAGACCGGCCCGGACCAACCCCTTGCAGTGCGGTGCACCGACCCCGGCGTCACCTACCGGTACGTCCTCACGCCGGAGGAATGACGCGAGGAACGGAAGTTTTACACTCGGTTCGGTCGGGCCTACGTGTATGGACGAGACAGTGCTGTTGGTCGGAGGTGGCGGCCGTGAGCACGCCGTTGGCCGCGCGTTGGCCGACAGTGACGCCACGCTCTACGCCTGTGCAGGGAACCGAAACCCAGGTATCGCCCGGCTCGCCGAGGGGTTCGAGACGCTGGACACGACGAACCCGACGGCTGTCCGGAGTTACGCCGAAGATGTCGACGCGACGCTTGCGGTCATCGGCCCCGAGGCACCGCTTCAGGCTGGCGTCGCCGACGCCCTCGATGACGCCGGCGTCTACGCATTCGGTCCACAGGAGGCCGAAGCCCGAATCGAGACGGACAAGGCCTTCCAGCGGCGGTTCATGCAGGAACACGATATCCCGGGCTGTCCGGATTTCGAGACGTTCGAGGATATGGACGCTGCCTGTGAGTACATCGACGAGTACGACGGTGACCTCGTCGTCAAACCTGCCGGACTGACCGGCGGCAAAGGTGTTCGTGTCATGGGTGAGCAGGTGACCGCTGAGGAAGCAAAAGAGTACATCCGCTCCTCCGAGTACGAACGGATTGTGCTCGAAGAACGACTCATCGGCGAGGAGTTCACAATCCAGGCCTTCGTCGCCAACGGAGAACTCCGAGTCACGCCAGCCGTGCAGGACCACAAACGTGCCTACGAAGGAGATAGTGGGCCGAACACCGGCGGGATGGGTGCCTACAGCGACGCCTCGCTCGAACTTCCGTTCATGTCTGAGGCGGAGTACAACGAGGCAGTGGATGTGCTCCGGGCAACGGTCGATTCCCTCGACGGATACAAGGGGATTCTCTACGGGCAGTTTATGCTGACCACCGACGGCATCAACGTTGTCGAGTTCAACGCCCGCTTCGGTGACCCGGAAGCGATGAACACGCTGCCGGTGCTCAACACAGACCTGCTCGACGTACTGGTCGCCGCCCGCGAGGACGAATCGCTCCCGAAACTGTCCTTCTCGCCGCGGGCAACGGTCTGCAAGTATGCCGTTCCAGATGGCTATCCGACTGACCCCGAGGCCGGTGCGAAGGTGACCATCGACGACGAGGACGTCGCCCGGGTTGCCGACGAACACGGCGACGGCGACGCATTGCTCTACTACGCGAGCGTCGACGAGCGCGACGATGGTATCTACACGACCACTTCGCGGTCGTTCGCTGTCGTCGGTGTTGCCGAGACAATTACCGACGCCGAGAAGATTGCCGACGCCGCTATCCGGGAGGCCGGCGAAGATGGCCTCCGCGTCCGCCACGACATCGGCAAACCTGACCTCGTCCAGCAGCGAATCGACCACATGGCTGAGCTCCGCGGCGAGTAACACAGGCGATTTTCTACGTTTTCTGCTCGTCGATAGTGCCATCTGTGTCGCGCTGCTGTCGAAACAATTATGCGACTGTGTGTTGTTTACACCAGTGAAAGGTAACAAAACCCATTAATTGGTATGAAAAATCAACCACGGGACGATGACACCGACAAGGAACGTGAGTACCAGGCAGTCGAGGCTGGCGACGGCGAGTTCGTCATCTACGACCGCTCGAAAAAGACCGCGTGGATACAGTCGAATCACACAGTCGACGTCCGGCAGTAACTCTGCTCGCGAACATAATAGCGAAGCTCACCGTTCGCTAACGCAGAAGACAAAATCAGCTCAGTTCGCTTCCTGCGGCGCCGCCATCTTCCGGGTCACGTAGCCTGCAATTCGGTTTCGAACTCCCTTGGACTCGATGTTCGTGAGTTCCATTACGACCTCTTTGTTGTGCTCGAAATCCGGTCCGAACGCGTCCGGATACTGCTCCATCAGCGTCCGGCCTGTCTTCTTGACGTAGGCAGGTTTGATAGCCATCGTTGTCGGTCATAGCGCGGTCGGACTTTAATATCATTCGACTTCGTCGCACTCACTCTGG
>JAQCNR010000123.1 GCA_028274925.1 Halovenus sp. | reverse complement strand
GATCTCGTCCAGTCCCGTATCGACCACATGGACGACCTGCGCGGCGACTGAGGACGCCGACGGTCGAGGTTTTTGTATCTCCCACCCGAACCCGTAGCTGTGCCACCAGCCGCCAGCGATGATTCCGATGACAGGGGTCGTCATGGAGACGATTCCGACAATGGCCGCCGCCACGACCGACTGCGGCGCGAGCCGACGCCCGGTTCGCACAACTCGCTGTGGGGATGGCCGTCGATTCGCTCGCCGCTTCGCGTGGCGGTCAACTACCTGCTCGTCTGGGTGATCCGACTCTCGCCGAGTCTGCGACTCAAAAACTGGTTGCTCCGCCGGCTCGGCGCGACCGTCGGGACCGGTGTCTCGTGGGGGCTTGAGGCGACGCCTGACGTGTTCTGGCCGGAGCTGATTTCGGTTGGCGACCACGCTATCGTCGGCTATGACGCGACGCTGCTCTGTCACGAGTTCCTCCAGTCGGAGTACCGCCTCGGCGAGGTCGTCGTCGGCGAGCGAGCGATGATTGGCGCGGGCGCAACGGTCCTCCCCGGCGTAGAGATCGGGTCTGAGGCACAGGTTGCAGCCAATTCGCTCGTGACCCGAGACGTTCCTGCTGGGACGACGGTTGCTGGCGTTCCGGCAAAGCCTCTCACACGCGACGACGAGGACAGCGAATCTGATTTCGAGTAGTGTGACAACACTGACGCAGCCGACGAGTGTTGGGATAAACAGCAATTATCGAGAATTGAATTCAAGCTGGCTCATTCTCTCTTGGTTTGCGTATGAGATAGTGTGTGCAAATAAATCACTGTAGACAACGAAAATAGAAGGGTGCACTCAGCCGCTAGCTTCGCCTGTCTCCACGGGTCGGCTACGCCTCCCCGCCTCCGATACAAGGCTTCCCCCGCTGCTTCGCTCAGTCGTCAGCCTCGCCAGTCTCGACCGGCGCGCCCACGAGGTTCCCCCACTCGGTCCAGGAGCCATCGTAGTTGATGGTGTCCTCGTAGCCGAGCAGTTCGTGCAGCGCGAACCAGGCAACCGACGACCGCTCGCCGATCCGGCAGTAGGCGACGGTCGTACCGTCGCCGTCGATGCCTTCCTCGGCGTACAGTTCCTCAATCTCATCGGCAGTTTTGAACGTCCCGTCGTCGTTCGTGACTGCCGCCCACGATATATTGCTTGCACCGGGGATGTGGCCGCCAACACGGGCGGTTTCTTTCATTCCAGCCGGGGCGATGACCTCGCCAGTGAACTCTTCAGGCGAGCGGACATCGACAAGCGGAAGGCCTTGGTCGACGGCGTTTTCGACATCCTTTCTGTAGGCACGAATCGACTCTCGCGGACCGGAAGCGGTGTACTCCTGCTCGCTGAACGACGGCACCTCGTCGGTTGTGGTGTAATCGTTGTCGATCCAGTACTCGCGGCCACCGTCAAGAAGCTTCACGTCGTCGTGGCCGTAGTATTTGAACTGCCAGTAGGTGTAGGCCGCAAACCAGTTGGCGTTGTCACCGTAGAGAACGACCGTCGAATCCTCGGTGATGCCGTGGGAACCCAGTAGATCCTCGAAGTCCTCCTTCGTGAGAATGTCTCGGGCGGTATCGTCTCGCAGGTCTTCTTCCCAGTTAAACCCGATTGCACCGGGGGCGTGGCTCTCCTCGTACGCTTCGGTGTCGACGTCAACCTCGACAAGCCGATGGGCAGGATCATCACTCTGGAACGCATCGAGATTGTCCTCGACATAGTCGGCCGTGACAAGCACGTCTTTGGCGTAGTCTGATGACATACACCCCTTCATTTACCCCCTACCCGTATAGTATCACTTCTGACGGTGCTTTCAGCCGGTCCTGAACGATGTCGGATAATTTTGCTGGCTCCCCGCCGCGATGACCGCCGAGCCAGCGACCAACCCCGACGCAGCATCGACTGCGACCAGACCTCTGGCTGTCGCTGCGGCGAAAGGTGACAAATATGTCCTGTATCACCGAACACCGGCGGCCATCGGCAGCGGCACATCGTTGAACACCCCGCACACCGAACGGCATGCTATGGCCGCTCAGCTTTTCGTCGACGACGCGTGGCTCGCCGACAGGCGTGATGACCCGTCGGTCCACATTGTCGACGTTCGCGAACCGTGGGAGTACGACACGCTCGGACACCTGCCGGGTGCGGTAAACATCCCTTTCGAGCAGTACCGAGACAGCGACTCCGATGATCCGGGGACACTCCCGGGCGGCGACACCGTTGGTCGGCTCCTCGGCGACGCCGGCATCGAACCCGGTGACACCGTCGTTGCCTACGACGACACCCACGGTGTGTTTGCCGCCCGCTTCATCCTGACAGCACTGGCGTACGGCCACGACGAGGTGGCTCTGCTCGACGGTGATTTCAGCTCGTGGCGACGGCAGCATGAGACGACCGACGACACGCCGAGTGTCGCT
>JAQCNR010000119.1 GCA_028274925.1 Halovenus sp. | reverse complement strand
CCACAAAGAACAGCTTCCTGAACAACAGACGATGACGAAGGATGTCGTCGTCTCACAGGACGACGAGTCATTTAGCGCCTCGACAGAAGCACCCATCGACGAAACCATCGCCGTCGGCGAGGAGTTCCTGCTGGAAACTGACGAAGCGATTCTCACGGTCCGAATCACCAGCCTCGAACTCGCGGAAGGCCGGACCGATGAGGCCGTCGTCGAGGACGTCAAGACCATTTGGACGCGAGCAGTCGGCAACGTCTCTGTCAACGTTACGGCCCATCCGAAATCCGGCGAGCACGACAAGACACGGAGCTTTACGCTTCAGGTGCCCGGCGACTACGAGTTCACCGTCAACGAGACGGAGGAACTCAGCGAGGAAGAGTTCACCATCGAGGGCATACTGCTCCGTGACGACGCGACGGGCTACGAGCACGAGAAGTTGGACTTCGAGGGCGACATGGCCATCGCGAAAGATATCAAACGACTGTACGTGCGTGACGAGTCGACCACCGCGTGGTCGGCGTGGTAGGATGGACACTGAGCAGGCCCGCGACCAACTGGTCGACAGGCTCTGCGAGCGAGCGTCGCTGAGCGAGCAGACTGCCGCCACGATGCGCGCCGTTCCACGCCACGAGTTCGTCCCGCAGTCCCGTCGCAAAGACGCCTACGATGACCGGCCGCTTCCAATTGGAAACGGTCAGACGATCAGCGCGCCGCATATGGTGGCGATTATGGTCGAGTTGCTCGACGCCGAACCGGGCGACCGACTGCTGGAAATCGGGACTGGCTGTGGCTATCACGCAGCAGTTGCCGCGGAAATAGTCGGTCCAGAGAACGTTTTCAGCGTCGAATATCACTCGGAACTGGCTGAGCACGCCCGAAGTACGCTCGCCGAACTGGGCTACGGAGATATCCAGGTCAGAACCGGCGACGGGCGAGACGGGTGGCCCGACCACGCACCCTACGACGCAGCGTATCTGACCTGCGCTGGGGCCGAGTTTCCGCCGGCACTGCTCGAACAGGTCAGGGTTGGCGGGGTTGTGCTGGGTCCGATTGGTGACGACCGACAGCGTCTCGTTCGCGGCGTCGTCGGCGAGGGCGGGCTTGCGGAGAGAACGAAACACGGTGCCGTCCGGTTCGTCCCGCTGCAGTAACCGAGCGGGCAATTCATTACGACTCGGGACAACGAGAGTATATGGACCCAGCGGTACTGCGCGATGATATGGTCGATAGTCTGGTACACCCCAGCAAGGGCTGTGTCCAGAGCGACCATGTGGCTGGCGCGATGCGGACTGTCCCGCGCGATTCCTTCGTCGGTGACGAGCAGACGGCTTACGCAGACCGAACACACGAGCGACTCGGCACACGTGTGCTGGCACCGAGCACGGCCGCTCGCCTGCTCGAAGCCCTCGACCCGGACGAAAATGACTCTGTCCTCGTCGTTGGCGCTGGCGTCGGCTACACGACGGCGGTGCTCGCAGAGATTGTTGGCGGTCGCAACGTTCATGCAATCGATATCAACCGCCAACTCGTCTACGAAGCCCGGAAGAACCTCGCCGACGCCGGCTACGGCGAGGTGCTTGTCGATTGCCGGGACGGCGCCGATGGACTCCCGGAGTACGCCCCATACGACCGCATCCTGCTCGAAGCCGCGGCTGTTCGCCCGCCCGCTGCGCTCGAGAACCAACTCGCCGACGATGGACAACTGGTCATGCCGCTCGGGACGGCGACACAGTCGATCTCTGTCGTCGAGAGCGATGGTGAAGTCGAACAACTTGGGGGGTGTGCGTTCAACCCGATGCTCGTCGAAGGCGAGCAGGCGAACACGCTCGAACGGAACCGAACTCACCGCGAAGACCGAGAATTCGCCGAACGCGACGCGCAACGCCGCAAGGGCTGGGAACTCGACTGGATTGACTGGGATTAACGTTCGATAACGAGAATCCCCGTATTTTCCTGTTTGTCGACGTACTCGCCCTGTGGCGGCTGAATCGAGAGTTCGATTTTCCCTTCTGCCTGATTAGGCCGCAGTGATGCATCGAAGCTGAGTTGTGCAACACCCTTCGCGTTGGTCTCCGCACGAGCGAGTGAGTCGAGGCGGGCCGTGTCGCCACGAGCGATGACCGTCGCCGCTTCGATTGGTTCGCCGTCAGTATCGACGACGGTGACGTTGACCGTGTGGTTGCCTTCTTTGACGAGATCTGGCTGGGGCTGGGTCGAGAGTTCGGTCTGCCCGAGTGAGCTGAATCCGCCGACGACACTCAACATCACGCCAAGACAGGCGACGCCAACGACAAGTGCGATGACGAGTCTAATCGGTAACCCTTCGATTGCCCGTTCATCCTGCCAGAGTGTGTGGTCTGACATACGCCGGTTGGTCCGACGTTCCTATATAAACACTCGGCCGCGTCGCGGTCAGTTGCCGTCGACCAGTCGGCGCAGTTGCTCTGGTGGGACTGCACCCCGGGCCGCGTGGCTGCCGTAGACGAAGGTCGGCACGCCAGTGATTCGTTCGTTCTGTGCAGACTCGAACGCTGCTTCGAGTTCCTCGGTCGTCTCCTCGTCAGCGAGGGCCTCTGCAACGATGTCGGTCGGGATATCTGCGTCGTCGGCCAGTTCTCGGAGCACGTCTGCGTCAGCGATATCTCGGTTCTCTTCCCATAGCGCGTCGAAGACGCTCCGGTGGAACTGCTGGAACTTGTCGGGATATTCCTCGCGAATGCGGTAGGCAACTCGCTGGGCGTCGTAAGAGTCGACATCTTTCAGGAGGGGTTCAGCCATTTCGACGCCGTACTCCTCGGCGAGTCGTTCGACGTTCTGTTTGGCCTGTTCGTAATACTCCTCGTCTTTGCCGTTGTCGACGGAGTCGTCGATGGTCCCGTCAGGTCGGCGCTCGCGACTCCGCAGGTCGAACGGATGCCAGTCTGTCTCGATTGGTTCGTCGCGCTCTGTCTGGTACTGGTCGAGTGACTCGTAGCCGAGGTAACAGAACGGACAGACGTAATCGGCGTACACGAGGACTGAATCGGTGGTTTGTTGGCTCATACCCACGGTAGACGGTCCAGCGGCAAAGACTCGTTGCTCGACTAGTCGGCCCGCTGGAGTTCGACCACAAACACAGCCCCCGGCGAGTCCGCACGGTCCTCGACCCAGACATTCCCGCCATAGCCAGTAACCAGCTCTCGGACGAGATACAAGCCAATTCCCGTTCCCTCGCTGTCCAGTCCTTTCTCCTCTCTTCCGAAAATGAGGTCTTTCTGTTCGTCGGGCACACCGGGGCCGTTATCAGCGACGCTCACCGTCACGGTGTCCTCATCGGCGTTGGCGTCAATACTCACTTCGGGTTGGTCCTTGTCGTTGTGCTGGACGGCGTTTTTGAGCAGATTCCGGAAGATCGTATCGAGCATATCGTCGGCGAGGACAGCGTGGCCGTCGATAGAATCGGCGATATTGAACATGGCCTCTGGGTGTGAAGAGCGGAGTTCGGAGACCTGTCCGTCGACGGCCGCTGCCAGTGGCACACGTTCGAGGTCGCTGCCGGACCGCAGGATGACGTTCGTCAGGTCTCGGGCCGTTATGATCAGTTCGGCCGCCTGTTCGTTGCTCTCGGTGAGTCGCCTGAGATGGTCGCGGCCTTCCTCGTCGACATGGTCTTCGAGCAGTTCGGCGTAGGTGGAGACAACCTGCAGGTCGTTGCGGATGTCGTGGCGTACGACCTGATTGAGCAGTTCGAGGTCGTCGCGCTGTGATTTGAGTTTCTGTTTGGTCTCCTTTCGCTCGGTGGTGTTCCGACTTGTCGTAATGATGCCGTCGACTGGGCTGTCTGGGCCCGGGACTGTCCCGGTTGACGCCAACCAGGTCCACTCGCCGTCCGCACGTCGGAGTCGATACTCGACTTCCTCGTCTAACGCTCCGCCATCGGCCAGTGTACCGAGCGCTTCCGACACCCGTTCTCGGTCCTCGGGGTGGATATACTCCATAATGTTCTCACCCAGCAACGCGGTCCGTGACCAGCCTTTGATATGCTCCGAGTCGGGTGACTGATAGATGATCGTCCCGTCCTCGTCGATAATCGAGACCACGTCGGACGTCTCTTCGATCAACGTCCGATACTGTTCAGCGGTGAGTTCTTCGTACCCCTCGAACCCCTCGTCCATTGCTATCTACGCACACGTACGCACTGCGCGGTTAAGTATTCTCACAGTCGCGGCAGAGTCTGCGAGTCCACACTCGCCATTGGCCCTCGACAGTGAGATGGGACGGCCAGCACAGGGGGAACTTCCCTGTTTTACCAATCCGTATATATGTTAACCTATGGTTTGATTGCACAGTGAGTGGTATCTTTGGACATGCACAAGCCACTGCTTGTCACAGAGTTTCTCGACCGTGCGCGCAACCACTACGGGAATGAGGAGGCAGTCGTCGCGACAACAGGGGAACGGTACAGCTACGAGGAACTGGGCGAGCGAGTCGACGGATTCTCGGCCGCACTCCAACAGCGTGGGATCGAAAAAGGCGACCGCGTCGCAGTGCTCGACCCAAACACACATTACCACCTCGAAGCGGCCTACGGGTCGATGCAAATCGGTGCGGTCCATACACCGTTGAACTACCGGCTGACACCCGACGACTTCGCGTACATCCTCGAAGACGCTGGCGTCGACGCAATCTATGCCGATTACGACTTCGCAGACAAAATTGAGCCAATTCGGGACGAGGTCCCAACAGAGACCTTCATCACCAACGATGTCGACGCCGTCGAGGGGGACTGGGAGTCCTTCGACGAAGTGATAACGGACACTACCGACTACGACCGCCCAGAGATGGACGAAGACGAGATCATCACGGTCAATTACACCTCTGGGACGACTGGCGACCCGAAAGGTGTCTGTCGAACCCACCGCGCCGAAACGCTACACGCCTACATCACAACAGTCCATCAGGATATCAGCGACGACGATATCTACCTCTGGACGTTGCCGATGTTCCACGTCAACGGGTGGGGCCACATCTACGCGATGACCGGCATCGGCGCGAAGCATATCTGCACGCGCGGTGTCGAGGCCGGAGACATCTTCGAGGCCGTCCAGACCGAAGATGTGTCGTACATGTGCGGTGCGCCGACGGTGCTGAACATGCTGATCGATTACTACGATGAACACGGCCCCGAGACGACTGGAGACAACAATGTTCGGATCGCAACCGCGGGCGCTGCGCCGCCGGAGGCCACGATTCGCACCGTCGAAGAGGAGTTCGGCTGGTATCTGAAACACGTCTACGGCGCGACCGAAACCGGCCCACTGATCAGCACCTCAGACGCTGGTCGGTACTTCGACGACGACAGCAGCGACCGCTTCCGAATCAAGAAACGGCAGGGCATTGGCTATCTCGGCACCGAAATCCGCGTTGTCGACGAGGACGGCAACGACGTGCCCAGAGACGACGAGACCATCGGCGAAGTTGTCGTCAAGGGCAACCAGGTGATGGAGAAGTACTGGAACAAGCCCGAGGCGACGGAGGAGGCGTTCAACGACCGCGCGGAGGGCTACTACCACCTCGGTGACCTGGCGACAGTCGACGAGACTGGAATGCTCTCGATTCAGGACCGCAAGAAAGACATCATCATCTCGGGCGGTGAGAACATCTCCAGCATCGAACTAGAGGATACGCTGTTCGAGCACGACGCCGTCAGCGACGTTGCGGTCATTCCTTCGCCAGACGACGAGTGGGGCGAGACACCGAAGGCCTTCGTGGTTCCCTCGAACGACGACCCCGAGGACCCACCAGTGTCTGCGACGGAACTGACCGAGTTTACTCGCGAGAACCTGGCGAACTACAAGACTGTCAGGCGCATCGAATACGTCGAGGAGTTACCCACGACAGCCACAGGAAAAGTCCAGAAATTCGAGTTGCGCGAACAGGAGTGGGAAGACGAAGACCGAATGGTTGGACAGGGGTAGGCTGACCGCGGTGTCGTCGCGGCGGGCTATTTCTCAGGGTACTCACAGCAAAAGCAGGATTACTGGCCGCTCACTGACGAGTTTAACATATTAACATCTCGGTTTTCATGGGTAGGTATAGTAGTATAATGTAGTCATGGGATCAAACCTTACCCGACGAAAAGTACTGGGAACAATGGGGACGACTGGTGCACTCGCACTTGCCGGCTGTGCAGTCGGCGAAGAGGACAGCTCATCGGCAGAACTGAGTATCGGCATCTTGCAAGACTTTTCCGGACCACTCCCGCAGTACGGCAAACAGGGGACTGCGGGATTTTACAGTGGACTCGCACACAAGGCAGACAGCGACCCACTGGGTGAAGAGTCGGTTGACGCGGGAGAGTACGAATATACCGTCGGCGACGTTGATGTCGAACTGTTCGTTCGAGACACGCAGTTCAACCCACAGGAGTCACAGTCACTCGCGGAAGACTTGGTGACCCAAGAGGAGGTTGACGTGCTCTTCGGCGTCGGTAACTCGGGGGGCGCACTGCGCGTTATCAACCAGGTCGTCTCGCGGTCGGACGTGCCCTTCATCATGGGGCCGGCGGCGTCGGCGGGACTGACAGCGAACGCAGAAACCTGCAGTGAGCAGGTCTTCCGGGCCAACGAGAACACCGCAATGGACGCACGAAGCGGCGGTGTCTACATCGCCGAGTCCACCGACGTCGACCAGATGGCGCTGTTCGGGGCTGACGACACTTTCGGGCAGTCTGTCGTCGACAACTACCGCGCGGTGCTGGAGAACCGCGGCGTCGATATCGTGTTGGAACGGGCCGTCTCCAGCGGCCAACAGGAGTGGCAGGGACTGCTCGAACAGGCCGAAAGCAACGGCGCGCAGGGGATGGTCGGTGGCTTCACCGCACAGACACTGCCCTTCTTCGCCTCGGAGTTCCTCTCGGGCGATTACGACCTCCAACTGTTCGGTGGCTTCGCTTCCCGCGTGACGCTGTCGATTGTTGGAGATACCCTCAGTGATATCCTCGGTGACAGCTTCACGAACGAAGGTCTCGCAGACGCGGACTTCGGGCCGTTCACGACCCGATACCACTGGAACCAGTACGACAACGAGATCAACGACGCTTTTATCGACCGCCACACCAGCGCCTACGGCGTCGTGCCGGACCTGTTCACGAGTGGCGCGTTCACCGCCGCGTCGTCGGTCATCCAGGCCGTCAACGAAGAGGGCGAAGGCTCTCGGGAAGCGATTATCTCCGGCCTCCGCGGGATGACTGTCACCGATACGCCCAAAGGCGAGAACGCCTACACGTACCAGGAGTACAACAACCAGGCTCGGTCGCCGATGACCGTCGCAAACGTGGAAGTGACGCCAGACAGCCAGGAGAACTGGCCAGCGTCCATCCAGCCGAGCGAACCAATCGAGACTGTCGCGGCCGAGGACGTTACAATCCCGGCCAGCGAGATGACCTGCGACCTGTCGTAACATGCTCCGCACGAACGGTCTCACCAAGCGCTTCGGCGGGATTACCGCTACTGACCACGTCGACTTCGAGCTCGGCGAGGAGCTGACGTCGTTGATCGGCCCGAATGGTGCCGGGAAAACGACGTTTTTCAACCTCCTCACGGGCCAGTTGACCCCCTCTGAGGGCACGGTCGAGTTCCAGCAGGACGGCGAGTGGGTCGACATCACCGAGGCAAAGCCACAGGAGACTGCACAACTCGGGATTCACCGTTCGTTCCAGATTACGAATATCTTCCCGACAAGTACGGTGCTGGAAAACGTCCGCGTGGCTGCCCAGGCCCACGGGAGCAACTCGTTGAAGTTCTGGCGCAACGTCAACACCTTCGAGGGCCACTACGAGGAGGCACAGCAAATTCTCGAACGAGTCGGGCTTGGCGGGCAGTCACAGCTCACTGCCGAAAATCTCAGTCACGGCGAAAAACGACAGCTCGAGGTTGCGCTCGCACTCGCAGGTGACCCGGACGTACTCCTGTTGGACGAGCCAAATGCGGGCGTTTCGACCGAAGGAGTTGACGATATCAAGGCGCTTATCGAAGACGTTGCGACCGACCACGCTGTCCTGCTTGTCGAACACAATATGGACATCGTGATGGATGTTTCCGAGCGCGTTGTCGTGCTCAATCAGGGCGCGGTCATTGCCGACGACAGCCCCGAGAACGTCCGCGGCGACCCGGACGTACAGGAGGCGTATCTCGGCGGCTACGAAGCCGGTGACCTCGACCGCGCGGCGGCCGACGGGGGGAGAGTATGAGTCTGCTCGAAGTCGACGACATTCACACCTACTACGGCGAGAGCCACATCCTCGAAGGCGTCTCGCTGGAGGTCGACGCCGGCGAAGTTGTCGCGTTACTCGGCCGTAACGGTGTTGGCAAGACGACGACGATGCGCTCGATTCTCCAGTTGACGCCGCCAGTCGAAGGCTCAGTGATATTCGACGGCGAGGAACTCGTGGGTCGTGATGCCTACGAAGTTGCCGAGGCTGGCATCGGCTGGATTCCGGAGGAACGCCGAATGTTCACTCGGTTGAACGTCGAAGAGAACATCCGCGCGGCGGTGCCAGACGGCGACGGTGTGCCAGCGGCACTGGAGACGGCCTACGAGACGTTCCCGATCCTGCGCGACCGGGCCGGCCAGCGCGCGGGAGACCTCTCGGGAGGTCAACAGCAGATGCTCGCTATCGCTCGCGGACTCGTCGGAGATAACGACCTGTTGCTGGTCGACGAACCGAGTGAGGGGCTTGCTCCACAGATCGTGACCGACGTGGGGCGGGCGCTGATGGACGCTGCCGAGGAGATTCCCATCTTGCTCGTCGAGCAGAAACTCGGCCTGGCGCTTGACCTCGCGGACCGCTTCTACGTGATGGACCATGGGCAGATTATCGACGAAGGGGAGACGGCGAACGTCTCAACTGAGGACGAACGACTCAGGAGGTATCTCTCAGCATGATAGACCACCTCGCACTCGGTGCAATCGACCTGCTCACCTCGCCCGGTGACCTCAGTAGCGTCATCGTCGAAGGACTGGCGAAAGCGAGTCTGTACCTGATGATTGCTACCGGACTGACGCTTATCTTCGGGCTGATGGACGTCATCAACTTCGCCCACGGCGCGTTCACGATGTACGGCGCGTACATCGCCGCCGGACTAATGCTTGCCCTCGTGACCGCCGGGATGGGCTTTGGCACGGTGATGTTCATCTTCATCGTCGTGCTGGCACTCGTTTTCGTCCTGCTGGCCGCGCTTGGCACGGTTTTGGAGGTAACACTCGTCCGGCGACTCTACGAGTATCCGCCAATCTACCAGATTCTGCTCACGTTCGGGATTGCGATTACCCTCGAGCAGTTCATGCGGATGATCGTCGAGTTCCGCAACATCAACAACGGCCAGTGGAACTTCGACTGGGCGAGTCCGCGCCGCCAGACACTGCCGTCGGAACTGGGTGACGCCGAACTGCTCTTTATCCAGTTCACGAATCTCCAACTGTTCGAGATTATGCTCGGCGCGTTGACCGCCGTCGGCATCTGGGCGTTCCTGAACAAGACCCGATACGGGCTGTTCGTCCGGGCTGGCGTCGAAGACGAAGAGATGGCGAAAGCACTAGGCATCAACGTCCAGCGAACGTTCACAATCGTCTTCGCCATCGGCTCAGGAATCGCCGGCGCGGCCGGCGTCATCCTGATGTGGGACCCGCTGTGGAGCACGAGCGTCCCGCTGGCACTGGACGTGTTGTTGCCCGCGTTCGTCATCGTCATTGTTGGCGGACTCGGGTCGTTCAAAGGGACCGTCGTCGCCTCGCTGGTGGTGGGAATGATCGACGCCCTTGGAACGTGGGCGTTCACCACCGGTGTCATCCAGTTTACGGGTATCGACGAACTGATGATATTCACCATCCTCGTGGTCACGCTCATCCTGCGGCCACGTGGACTGTTCGGCGTCGAAGGGATGGGTGATCACGGATGAGTACCGAAACGACAGATGTCGATATGGCGAATAGCTGGCCCGTACAGTACCTGCAGGACCACACGGTGCACATCGCCGTGGTACTGTTGTTCGTCGCGTACCCGTTTGTGTACGACATCCTCGTCGACCTGTTCGCGCTGACCGCAGAGATGGTCTTGCCAGAGCCGCGGACAATGTTGACGATACTCGCACTCGGGCTGTTTGCGATGTCGTTCGACTTCATCAGCGGTTACACGGGGTATCTCTCCTTCGGCCACGGAGCCTTCTTCGGCATCGGCGCGTACTTCGTCGTCCTCGGATACAACGGCCAGATACCGCTACTCCCGGCGGAGTTGCCGTTTATGATGCTCATGTTGATGGGTGCGCTCGCTGCCGCGTTGTTCGCGCTGGTCGTCGGGCTGCTTGCCTTCCGGCTGAGCGGAGTCTACTTCGCGATGATTACGCTCGGTATCGCCGAGATAATGTACGTCGTCTCCCAGCACTGGGACTACCTGACGGTGGACGACTCCGACCCCGCGACGGGCACCGCGGCCGGCTCTCCATCGGACGTGGAGCTGTTCGAGCCGGTGATCGGGATTCCGTTCATCGACCCACTGAATGCAACAGTCCACCCAGCCTTCGGTGAAACGACGTTCCTGGGTATCAACTTCGGCGACCCAGTCATTGTCACCTACTTCGCGATTGGGAGTATCGTCCTCATCTGCTATTTCCTGATGCAGCGGATCATCCACTCGCCGTTCGGTCGGGTGATGATTGCCATCAGAGAAAACGAGCAGCGTGCGAAGGCAATCGGATACAATGTCTTCTACTACAAGATTGGCGCGTTCATGATCAGCGCCTTCTTCGGCGCAATCGGCGGCGCGCTACTCATCGTGATCAATGGGACGGCGTCACCCGACACGACGCTGTTTTTCCTCGTGACTGGCTTCGCGCTGGTCGCGACGATTATCGGCGGACTCGGGACGCTGGCTGGCCCGCTGTTCGGCTACATCTTCCTCGAAGGCGTCGAGGAGTTCCTCGCCCGCAAGGCTAGCGGCGGCGGCCTGCAGCCGTGGTTACAAGAGATTCTGCCGGGGTCGGTGCTAAACGCCTCGGTCAGCGGCGTTACAGTCGACGAAGGGATGAACGCCTTCATGACCGGCCACGGGGAGTTCTACACCGGGATTATCTTCGTCGTGTTCGTGTTGTTCGTCCCGATTGGGATGCTCGGGACGCTCCGGGCCAGACTGGGCGCTGACAGCGTCGCTGATTGGGCAACAACCCGAATCGAGAAATTTCGAACAGAGAGCGAGTCAGAGGCTGGTGTCGAGCCACCAGCAAGCGAGACTGACCCAGAGCCAGAGAGCGACTCTGACTAAGCGTCGGCCAGAAACTCCCGGAGGTAGCCGTTTACTTCCTCGCTGTCTTCGATCATGAACAGGTGAGAGCCACCCTCGATCCGCTCGTACTGAGCGTGAGGAATGTTCTCAGCCAGCAGGTCACCATTCTTGACGGGAAGTACCCTGTCGTCGGTGCCGTGTAAGATGAGCGTCGGGAGAGTAATATCACCGACGCGGTCGCTGGCGTCGAAGTTCGCTCCGGCCGCACCCTGTGACTCCCGGGCCACCTCGCCGGCGTCCTGTTCGAGTCGCCAGTCGATAATCTGGTCCATCACGTCGGGATTGGTCGACTCGAACTCGTCGTTGATTGCTGGCCCCATCCGGTGACGGATCGTCTCGCGTTGGTCTGCCCCCTCGGGCACATCGAACATCTGTTCGAGCGTGTCGTCAGGAATGGGCACTGCCTCGTCGCCGCCGTGGGTCGTACAGAACAGCGACAGCGAGAGGGCGCGGTCGTAATCGAGGGCGTACTGCTGGGCAATCATTCCACCAAGGCTTGCACCGACGATATGCGCACGCTCGACGCCAGCATTCGCGAGTATTGCCTCGATGTCTGCGGCAAGTCCTTCGGTCGAATACCCCGCGACTTTTGTGAAGAACAGGAGCCGAAGCGCCCGTGGCAATCGTGGAATCAGTGGCGGGAGTCCCGCCTCAGAGTTTCCGTTCCCGCGGTTGTCTGGCAAGAGTACGCCATACATGTCGCTAAGGGCCTCACGTTGCCAGTGCCAGGACCACCGACCGACGCCCAACCCCTGGATGAAGACAACCGGTGGTGTAGACTCGGCGTCGTCATATTCGTAGTACAACCGAACCCCGTCGTGCTGGACAGTCGGCATACGGGTCAGTGACAGGGCCAGCACTAAAATCCATCTCCCGAGCCGCTACCTTGGCGTTTGACCAAGAACCGGAAAGTAATGAGAGGATTTATAACGAATAATACCAATGGTCTGTCCGGGGGGAACTACAGTGATAGATATCTCGATGGAGATGGAGCAACAGGATTGCCCATTCATCGACACGACAGCCGACCACGACGTGTCGTTTTCGTCGTTCCAGTGGAATTTCGACGGTAGGGACCGGGAGCTCGAAACACGGATGGTCGTCGAGGGAGAGAGCCGCAAAGCTCTGGATAACGCATTACAGGCTTTGCAGGACCACCGGAACATGTACAGTTGCACTCTGCGCAAGCGAATGGGTGAGACAGCACATATTCGAACAACAATCGATGAGACTGACGCGATGCAGACGATTCGGGCGAACGACGGCTACGTAACCGGGCCGTTCCATATCGAGGGGGGGTCCGAGACGTGGCACGTCGGCTTCGACTCGACAAATTCGGCCAACGACACGTTGGCTGACCTCGAGCGCAACAACGAGTTTTCGATCATTTCCCGGAAACAGACCGCACTCGCGGATATGCAGGAACTGATCGAAAAGCGTGACGCCGCAATCGAGTTGCTCCGGGGGAGTCAGCGACTCACAGCAACCGAACGCAAGACGATCACGACTGCCTTCGAGTCGGGATACTTCCAGTCGCCCCGGGAGATGACCCTGAGTGACCTCGCTGCCGAGTTCGACATTTCCAAGCCGGGCGTGTCGAAAAATCTCCGCCGCGGACAGCGAAAGATCGCCCGCAGTGTCGCGGGAGCGCTAGAACATCTTGACGACTCGACCGAACGACCCTAACCGGGGCGCAACGTCTGCGGGTTGCGGTGATATCCACGGCCCACTGCAGTCAAGTGAGTGGCGACCAATAGAGAGGTATGCTCACTTGTCCACAGTGTGGTTATCTTCACGGCAGTACGGACGAGCGCGGCCGGCCAGCAGGACAGTGCGACGATTCAATCGACCAGACAGCGGCACAGGAAGAGGACGGCTCGTTTTACTGTCCACGATGCAACGAGACGGTCACGCCTGAGCGGTAGCTACAGTCGGTCCTGGTCGTGTGAATCTTCGGGGTCCTCAGGGTCAGTACCTTTGTTGATATGCTCGGCGGGGTTGACCACAGGGGGCTGCATATCCTGCTCAACCTGGAAGTCTGACAGCGAGTCGCCGTCCTCTGGAACCTTCGATCTGGACCCGAGGCCAACACCGCTGGTGACGATGGCTTGAATCCCCTGTTGGACGGACATATCCACGTCAACGACGCGGTCGCGGTTGACGCTGATGACGAACCCGCCCATAACAGGGTTCGGTGCCATCGGCATGAACAGTGTGACCATATCTTCGTGACCGGCAGCGTCCTCGATGTACTCGGGCGTGTCGGCCGTTACGAACGCAAGTGCATAGGACTCGTCTGTTGGGTATTCGACAAATTTCACGTCTTTGAAGCTCTGGCTCTGGCTGTCCAGCAGGAGTTCGCTCATCTCGTTGAAACTCGAATAAATTGGACCAACACCGGGGATGCTCGTCATCAGGTCATCGAAGGCACTCTCCACTCGGTCGAAACTCTTCCACTCTATCGAGATGAGGCCGATAAACAGGATAATGAGAATCAGAGAGAACAACACAGCAATCTCGACCACCCACGTCGGAATGTTCGGCAGACCAAACAACTGCTCAGCAACGCTTACGAATGGATTGAGCCTGCTGAAAATGAAATTTGCGATGAACCCGAGGATAATGAGCGTCAGCGCCAACGGGACTGTGAGTATAACCCCGCGAATAAGCCCGTCACGCAGTCGGCCCCGGAGCCGCTCGCCGCGTGCGCTTGGTCCACCAGTTGTCAGAAGTGCCATACCGGCACAACGAAACGGGGGCTCGAAAGGATTGCGGTACCCGCGATTGTACGGTCACGAGTAAGTGTCTCCCAATCTGTTCATACATGTCAGGTACTACTCTCGGACAGAGACTGAGTTCAGCCACAGCATACCGCGATTTCGGACGCAGTAAGGTATCGAGAGCCGATTTTACGAGGTTGACGACGCGCTTGCGAGATATTGGTCGCTATTCGGTGATTCTTCCCCGATGAATCCCGGGATACGTCCGAACGATACCTGCAAAATCAGGAGTTTCGCTTTTATTATATCCAGTTAAAGAAATAGATGCCAATACCGTGTCCCAACTAGGGAAATAACAGAGCGGTAAACGGGTATGTTGGGACAGTGCGACCCACAGCGGTGACACGGACTGTGTTCGGGGCGGAGGCGTAGTAGCGACAGCGCTTAAATTACCATCTCAACGAAAGTACCGGTAAAGTACCAGAACTCTTTGAATACTACCAATATACCCAATTGGCCCAATAATGACTTCTTAGGATGTCTCCGTTACTTGTAATCACATCATGGAAGCAGATGTTCCATCTTTGAGATGTTGACA
>JAQCNR010000113.1 GCA_028274925.1 Halovenus sp. | reverse complement strand
TCGATCGCGGCTTTGGCTCCAGCGTATTCTTCGGCAACGTCGTCGAGATTCGCGTTTGCGACGCGAATCTCTTCGACAACCTCGGCATCGTCGTCCAAAACAGCGACGTGCGACTCATCTTTATGAAGGTCGATTCCGAGGTAGTATATGGTTCCTCTGGAGTGGGAAGTGCGTGAAGGGAGCCACACCTATTCGGGCTCGCCGCCCGGATGCTGACGGCATCCGGGCGGCCTCCCATGATAGTGCGTCCTTGGCAGGTAGGCCAATCAGAGCCATTCGTTCGAAGACGCTGTTGAGTCATCGGCTCCTGTACGAACGGTCGCCGCAGCGACCTCGAGGTCGCGGCCGAGATTCTCGACGGCGAGACCGTCGACGACGACGTCCGTCTTATCGTCACGCCTGGTCACAGGCGTTGGAACGGGAGAGCATCGAGGAGGGCTGGACTGCGACGTTCCTCGACGCGAACGCGACCATGGAGAACCCCGGATGTGGGGCCTGCTTCGGGATGCGGACGGGCGTTCTCGACGAGGACGAGGTCGCGGTGTCGACGACGAACCGGAACTTCACTGGGCGGATGGGCGACCCGTCGAGCGAGGTGTCTCTGGCGAGTCCCGGCGTCGCTGCAGCCAGCGCGGTCGCTGGGGAAATCATCTACCCCGCGTAGGTGGCCTAAATGGGGCGCGCGTTCGTCTTTGGCGACAACGTCGATACCGACCAGATCGTCCCCGCCCAACACATCACGTCCGACGACCCCGAAGAGCTGGCAGAACACTGCTTCGAAACCCTCGACGACTCCTTCAACGACCGCTTCGACGATGGAGACGTTGTCGTCGCTGGAACGAACTTCGGGAGTGGCTCCTCGCGGGAGCACGCACCAATTGCGATCGCCGGTGCCGGTGCGAGTGCCGTCGTCGCCGAGTCGTTCTCTCGGATCTTCTACCGGAACGCGATCAACATCGGCCTGCCCGTGTTCGAAATCCCGGCCATCACGGACCTCGTGGAAGCGGGCGACGCCCTCAGTGTAGATCCAGCGGCGGGAGAAGTCCGGAATGCCACAACCGGGGAGACGTTCAGCGCGGAGAGCTTCCCGGAGTTCATCCAAGAGATTCTTGATGCCGGCGGCCTGGTCGAGTACGGCCAACAGCTCGACTCGAGCGACTGAATCTGAACTACTCTGCCCGAGAACAGGCGCGTGATTACGTCTCGAACATTGACGTGGCGAGGGCGACGGCTTCCTCCGTTTCGAGGTCTCCGTCCTCAGCCAGGCGCTCGAGGAAGTCGGTGACTCGCTCCTCAGTTGGCTCGACCCCGGCTCGCTCGAGTAGCTTCTTCGCGCCAGTTCGCCCGGTGTTGGCCCCGAACAGGAGCCGGCGCTCACCCCCGAATCGTTTGGGATTGAATGGCTCGAAGACGCTCGGTTCGTCGAGCATTGCGGTCGTGTGGATGCCCGACTCGTGTTCGCAGACCTCAGTTCCGAGCACCGCTTTCCGGGGGTCGACGTCCTCGCCGAGTGTGTCCAAGACGTCGTGGCAGTTCGGGATGAGTCGGCTTTCGTCCACGCCGAACGCATCGTCGTACTCGGTCGCGCCGGCGGCGACGACCTCTTCGAGGGCAGGGTTCCCAGCGCGCTCGCCGAGCGCGGCGATACTTACGTCGGCTCGAGCGACGCCGACATCGAACGCAGCGAGGACGTTGGCCGTTGCGACACCCAGGTTGTCGTGGAAGTGGACGCCAACTCGATCGAGGTCGACGGTGTCTGCGAGGTCCTGAAGGTAACTACGAACGGAGGTCGGGACACGTGCGCCAACCGTGTCTGCGAGCGTGAGGTACTCGACGTCCGGTAGCGTTTGGGCAACTTCCCTGATGTCGTCTGTGGTGGCACGGAATGCATCAGCCAACGTGACGTGGACAGTCGCGCCACCGTCGCGCCCACGGTCGACTGCTTCAGTGAGTGCGGTGAGCGCGGTCTCTCGGTTCATCCCGAGAACGTGTTCGAGTTGCTTGTCGGAAATAGAGATGAAGACCTCGATGACGTCCGCGTCAGCCTCGAGCGCTGCATCGACATCGCGTTGTGTGGACCGTGCGAGTCCGATGACATCTGCCTCGACGGCAGTGCTCAGCTGCCGAATCGCGTCTCGGTCGGTCTCGCCAGTGATCGGGAACCCAGCCTGAATGTAGCCGAGCCCGAGCTCGTCGAGGGTTTTGCCGGCGGCGACCTTCTGTTCGACGTCGTAGGAACGCCCGGGCATCTGGTCGCCCTCCCGGAGTGTCACGTCACTCAACTCCATCTCAGATCACTCCATCCTCACGCAGCTGCTCGAATTCGGACTCTGGCAGTCCCACTTCGTCGAGGAAGACGCGCTCGTTGTGCTGGCCGTGTCTCGGTCCGGCGTGTTCGACTGAACCGGGTGTTCGGGAGAACTTCGGGGTGACTGCGGGGGTCTTGACGCTACCCAACGTCGGGTCGTCGACAGTGACGATGTCTTCTCGAGCCTGGTACTGTTCGTCCTCGAAGATGTCCGCGATATCGTAGACGGGGCCGACGATGGCGTCGTGGGCCTCCATCACGTCGATGGCCTCCTCAGTTGACCGCTGACGCGTCCACGATTCGATGATCTCGTCCAGCTCTTGGACGTTCTCGACACGCTTGTCGTTGTCCGCGAATCGCGGGTCCGTGATGAGTTCTTCGCGTCCGATTGCCTGCATTACGTTCTCGAAAATCTGTTGTGATGACGCTGAAAGCGTGATGTAGCCGTCTGCCGTCTCGTAGACGTTTCGTGGAGACGCGCTGGGATGTCTGTTGCCGGTTCGATCCCGGACGCGGTCGTTCCGATCGTAGGCTTCGACGTCGCCCAAGAAGAGTCGGAACAACGGTTCGTAGAGACTGACGTCGATGACTTGCCCCTTTCCACTCCCGCCTCGTCCGATGTCGCGCTCGATGATCGCGAACATCGCTGCTTGAATTGCGAACTGTGCTGCAGTGAGGTCTGCGAGACTGATCGGCGGGAGCAGCGGTTCGCTGTCGGGGAACCCGTTCACGTGCGCCCATCCAGAGATGCCTTCGGCAACAGTTCCGAACCCTGGCTTGTGTGACCGCGGGCCGGTCTGGCCGTATCCGGACAAGCGAACGTAAATGAGCTCCTCGTTCTCTGCTCGTAGGGAGTCTGGGCCGAGTCCCCATCGCTCCATTGTCCCGGGGCGGAAATTCTCGAAGAATAGGTCGGCTTCCTCCACCAGATCCGTGACCAATACAGCGCCTTCCGCTGTGCTCAAGTCGATCGTGACGCAGCGTTTGTTTCGCCCGATCGATTTCCACCAGAGTGAGATGTCGGATTCCTCGTCGTCGAAGGGTGGCCACTCTCGAATCGGGTCTGGGTTCTCCGGGTGTTCGACCATGATGACGTCGGCGCCGAAGTCGGCGAGCTGTGTCGTCGCAAACCCTCCGCTTATCATGCCCGAGCAGTCGATGACTCGCAGTCCATCAAGTGGCCCGTCGCGGCGTTTCGCCTCCATAGATACACATAGATAGCAATCAGGCCCGAAAATAGGTTGTTCCATCGTGTGTTGGCTATTTATCCCATGTTTTGAATCGATGGAAGCGCCAAATGAGCAGGTAATTCTGCGGTTGGCTACTGCGTGAGGTGAGCGTTGGAATCTGGATTGGTCGTCGTGGGGGCAGAGTGAGTGAACTCGCTACCGATTTCCATATTCACTATTACTACGCCAATTGACATCCTCCTCCACCTTCAGGCGGAGGAATCCCGAGGTTGGGATATTACGGTTTGCAGTCCACCACCTCTGTCTACGATTGGAATCCGCAGGAGAGGTCATACAGGTGGACTGCTGGCTGTGCCAACCAGCCGGTACGAGGGTGTCATAGAACTCCTCTCACACCGTGATCACAGTACTTCCTGGGTTATCTCCTTGTTCGTGGTTGGTGATTGCGACGAC
>JAQCNR010000100.1 GCA_028274925.1 Halovenus sp. | reverse complement strand
GACTTTACCTGTGCTGGTGGGATACTTGTCCTTGCTGGGGTTGAAATCTCGAAGCAGGCACTATATCGAGAGGTCGTCAGCTGTTGAACGAAGCTCGCTCTTCGTCGGCTGTCTCCCGATCTCAACGGAACGGTCGCCAACCCAGAACTGAAACTGCTGGTGGTCAACATCGAAGCGAAGTCCACAGGAGACATCTGGCTCTGCTTGCTCATATTCGGATTTACTCACGTTCTCGCCTTCTTGGAGCGTTTCAAGGAGATACTCGGCGGCGTGTGGGCGTTGTTTCATCGCCAAGATGTGGTCGGTTGCCACGTGTTTCAGCACGCCTCCACCTGTGTCGTATCTGTCTCCAACAAAATAGAACTCTCCGCTGAACTCATAGGACTTGACGTGGGGATACTGAGAGCATACGTCATATGCTGTCGTCGTCGTTCTGTGGCACAAACACTACGCCTCCAGTTGCTGTTGGAGGAGGTAATGACAGCAGACCGCCGTCCTGACGAAATCGAAGTTGATCGACTTGACCAGCAGTTAGCAACCGCTGAACCCGGAGATATGAACGCACTCACAAAGGCGGTCGCAACCGAGGATCTCTCGCTTGCCCACTGGGCGGCCGCCGATATCGAGGCCGGGACGGTCTGAATCAATGACTACGCTCAGTTCTCGCCCGGCCTCGCGTTTGGCGGCTACAAGTGGTCGGGTATCAGCCGCGAATGTGGGGCCGAGACACTTGACGAGTACCGCCAGACGAAGACTGTCGCCGTCGATCTCGGCTGAGTCGTCTGCACCGCGGACTGCCCAGCGAGAGAGCCTGAATCATTTGACCGGCCTCCACTCTGACCAGGGAATGTCTCGGCCGGGATACGCCACCGTGTCGAACGGCCACTCCTCGCTGATCCACTCGCGGAGTTGTGACTCGATCGCATCTTCGAGGCCTGCGTCGACTCCGGCGTCGGAGACCCAGAAGTAGACTGCTGCATCGTAGTCAGCGTCCGTCGGTTGGACGTACAAACAGCCAAGTTCGACGGTGTCGTCGGTGTTCATGATGGCGTAGGTGAAGGCGTCCCGCCTCTGGAATTCCTTGTGGTGCCACCCGAGGTCGATACGGTCCTGTTCGAGTGTGAGATCGGCCGAGGGCCACTTGTCGTCCGGACCGAACGTCCCCCTGATTCGATCACGGCTCTCCATTACCGCCTCGTAATCCATTTCGACATCTGCCATCGTGAGCGGGCGGATCACGAACCCGGCAGCCTCGCTCCGCCGAGGGACCGACTCTGACTCGGGAACGAGATCTGCGGTCTCAAATGGCATAGAACATTTCATTCGATCTGTTCACATGTATGTTGGAGTGGTGATGGCTCATGGTCGGTCCTCCCAAGTGCTCTTGTTCGGGAAATCAAGAAACTCGTCGATTTTCTCCCGAGCACTCTCGAAGACCGAGGAGCCGTGAAAGACGAGCCCAACGTCGAACTCGTACGCCTGTAGGCGTTCGGCGTTTCGCTCTGCGGCGATCAGGTCGTCCGAATAGATGGCTTCGACCATGACGAAATAGCCCGTCGGAAGCCCTCGCCAGTCTGCGCCGATCATCGCATCGCCCAGCACCGCGACTGACTGCTCGGGCGCAACGAGCGCGTAGTTGTCCTCGCAGTGGCCAGGAATATGGACGGCAGTAAACGAGCCGATAGTGCTCTCGTGATCGTAGCGGACATCCGGCTCTGATGCCGTGTCGACCGTCGACTGCTCCGGAACATGCGTCTCCGGGTCGTATCGATCCACAACGGCATCAAATCCGCCGATGTGGTCGTGATCGGCGTGGGTGATGATAAGCCGTTCCGGCTCGATTCCGAGGGTTTCGAGACGAGCGATGAGCGTCTCGCTGACCTCGCTGATTCCCGTATCGACCAGCGTCGGTGCCCCCCAGTCGAACAGAAACGACCGGTAGCGGGCTGGCTCGGACGTCAGTGTGAGATCGTAGACGTCCTCCCGAATCTCTGTGATCGGTTCTGTGGTATTTGGATTGGCCATAGTGGTTCTGAAAGTGTTGTGAGTGTCACGTAGAGCGTGTCGGTCATGGCCCCGGCGCGGTACGCTTCGAGGCCACGTCGTGGATGCTGAGTTCCGCCTCCGCTGCGAGATGTGGCTCCATCTGCTCTTGGAACTGGGCGACGTGGTCGCTGGATTCGTGGGAGTCGGCGGCGTCCTCGTCTTCGTAGTGTTCGATAATTCGAAGCATGTTTGAGTCTTCGAGGTCACTCGTCACGCGGTAGTCTATCACACCCGGTTCGGCCCGCGAGCGTGTTGCAATCTCTTTCAACAATTCGACCGCTTCTGTCCGTGAGTCCGGCTTGACGGGGACTTCTGAGTGAATGACAATCATCGTGGGTCAGGCAAGCTGTGTCTCGACAGGGAGTTTCTGGAATCCGACCTTCGAGGCTTTCGACATCGGTGCCGCTTCCTCCTCGATCAGGTTGATATCCTCGAAGTACTCCAAGACGGTTCGCATGATGACTGGTGCTTCCAGGCGAGCAAGTGGTGCGCCGATACAGTTGTGCGGACCGCTGCCGAAGGCCAGATGATCCGGCTTGCGGTCCGGGACGAACTCTTCGGGGCGGTCGTACTGCGCCGGGTCTCGATTTGCCGCGCCGATCCAGAGGATCACCGTTTTACCAGCAGGAATCTCTGTGTCGGCAATCGTCACCGATTCTGTCGTGATCCGCGCCCGAGACTGCAGCGGGCTTCGGTACCGGAGCACCTCTTCGAGGACAACGTCTATGTCGTGCTCTTCGCCAGTGATGTCGTGTTTCTCGAACAAATACAGTGCGTTAGACAGCAACTCGGACATCGTCCCCTGTCCAGCCAAAATAAAATCGAAACAGTTCGCGCCAATCTTTGCGTCCGAAAGGTCAGATTCGAGGGCAAGATTGGAGATGAGATCATCCTGTGGATTTGCCTTCCGCTCGGCAACGAGTTCTCGGAAGTACTCAACTGTTGCCTCCATCTTGTGCTCATCCCTGCTCTCCTCTGCGCTGTATTCGCTGTTCATCACTGAACGGAAGGTGTTCAACCAGTCCAGCATCTGCTGCTGGTCGCTTTCTGGAATGCCGACCACGTCCATGATGACCCGCAGCGGCACTGGATCAGCAAAGTCGGTCACGAAATCAAACTGAGTTCCGTCTTCAAGCGCCGTCTCAAGCTGTGATTTACAGAGGGCTTCAATCGACGCGTCGAGATCGGCTAGCAGTCCCGGCTGGAAGTATTTGAATAGTTGCCCTTTCGTCTGCTTGTGGTCTGGCCCATCCGACCAGACCATACCGTTGTCCAGGTACGAAAATGGCGTCTGTCCGTCCGCGTGGCTTCCAGAGAGGCGTTTTCGCTGAAGCGCCTCGGCAGACTGGAGCCCTGCCTTCACGTGCTCGTACGAAAAGACATCGTAGACCTCTCGCTTCGGATCGTAGTGCACTGGCGCAGTACGTCGTTGCTCCCTGTACCAATCGAACGGATCATGTAACGCTTCCTCGGACTGAAGCGGCTCAGGTAACGAGTCGTGAAGATTTTCATCTATTTCCGGTCCAGTAGACATGATATCGAATATCTTACGCTATTTCATAAATGTTATCGTGCACATATGGAATTGAGATTGAACAATTAATATTCTGATTGGCAGCCTGAGACACTCACTGGTGACATGGATAACAGGGGGAGACCCACACTGTATATATATCAGCAACAGTGGACCCGGGCGTACTAGGAAGGATATATTTCACCCGCTGTACTGATGATATAGTACAACATTCGCCAGCTCGGTCTGAGTATCTGCTTGCTGGCGCGCTCTGCCTGTTATTGTAGTTTGTACAGAATAGTGCCATTTTTGTGTACTATTGTGCCATTCTGCCGTACGTTTAGTGTTACAAGGACTGCTCGTGCGATGTAGTCGGGAAATATAAATATCCTATAACATATCGGGCTGATACCGAACAGTTCTTACTGTTCGGGTAGGCAGGAGCCATTAAGTTACATAGCTCTTATCTTAATTTCTTGTACTAATATCGGGAGAAGGTTTTTGAATGAGAATAATTACTGAAGGGTGAAGGAAGAATGTCTGGAAAAAACCCGGAGAAGCATACAGATAGCAAATCAAGAGGCACGGATGCGGCTGCGTCGCGAACGAACGAGTCAGCGGTTGGCCTATCAAGACGGCAGGTGCTGGCCGCGGGCGCAGGCACCAGCATTGCGGGGCTGGCTGGCTGTATCGGCGGGAGCGGTAGTGGAGGTGGAACGCTGACGGTCTCGGTGTTTGGCGGCGCGTTCAAGGATGTTCTGGATGCAGAACTGTTCGAGCCATTTGAGGAAGAGACGGGCATCGCAGTTGAATCAGAGGCTCAAGGCGGGACCGCAGAAGTCATTCCACAGCTCGAAGGCGCAGTCCGCGCTGGTGATGCACCAGTCGACCTCCTCATTTCGACGGTCCCCGGTGTATTCCGCGGAGTCAACTCAGACCTGTGGCACCGGTGGGACGGTAGCGAATTCGAGAATACGCAGTACGTCAGCGACGACCTGCTGACCTACGACGATGATGATCTCGTCGGAGTCGGGTCGATGGGCTGGTTCATTAACCTCGTACACAATACCGAAGAGATGGACGGCCCTCTGACGTCGTGGAACGCGCTGTGGGATTCGCAGTACGAAGGACAGCTCGGGATGTTGACACCGGCTGTCAGCGGATACCTTCCCGATATCGCCGCGGCGGTCCGGTTCGGAGACCAGAGTATGCTCGAGACCGAGGAGGGAATTAGAGAGGTCTTCGACGAACTGACCGGAATCGTTCCGCAATCGGGCCTGTGGTACACGAACGAGGCGAACTTCCAGTCACGACTCGCCGACGGCGAAGTTCCGGCCGGTATGCTGTATCACGATATCACGCGCGTTCTCAAACTCGACCAGGGCGCCCCCGTCGAGAGCACATTCCCAGAGAAAGGTGGTGTCCTCGGCAGTGGCCGGTGGGTCGCACCACGTACGACCGATCTAGTCGAGGAAGCCAAAGAGTTCGTCGAGTACGCCGTTAAGCCGGAGACCCAGGACCGCATCACTGAGACACTGTTCACTGTGCCAACGCTCGAACGACAGCATAGTTCGCTGGACGACGAGGCGTATGTGAAGGCCGCTGGACCGGGTCTCGACGAGGCGATTATTCCGAACTTCGAGCTCTACGTCGAGGAAGAAGAACTCATGAACGAACTCTGGAACGAACTGATCGTCGAGGACCAGTAAGGATGTCCGGGATCGTACTGGAAGGAGTCACAAAACAGTATCCGGGCGGTGTCGAAGCTGTCAGCGGAGTCTCTCTGGTGGTTGAAGAGGGAGAGTTCGTGACGCTTGTTGGACCGAGTGGCTGCGGCAAGACGACGACACTCCGGACAATCGCGGGCTTCGAGCAGGTCACTGAAGGTGTGGTCGGCATCAGCGGCGACCGGATGAACGGCGTGCCGCCCGACAGGCGCGATATCGGGATGGTGTTCCAGGACTTCGCGCTGTTCCCGCACAAGACGGTTGCCGAGAACGTCGCCTACGGGCTCAAGGTCCGCGGCCGGGACAGCGAGTATATCGAAGAGCGCGTCGAGGAAATGCTCGAACTCGTTGAGTTGCCCGAGACTGCCGACCGGGAGCCAGACCAGCTCTCCGGCGGACAACAGCAACGAATCGCGCTCGCCCGGGCGGTGGCCCCCGAGCCTGACGTCCTGTTGCTTGACGAACCGCTCGCGAGTCTCGACAAGAAGCTCCGGGAGACGATGCAGGTCGAACTGCGTCGGATCCAGCAGCAACTCGGGATCACGACCTTGCTCGTTACGCACAACCAGAAGGAGGCGCTGACGATGTCCGACCGGGTCGTCGTGATGAACGACGGACGATTCGAGCAGGTCGGCGCGCCGGAGAAGGTGTATTCTGATCCATCCTCGTCGTTCGTGGCTAACTTCGTCGGGACCGCAAATCTATTCGAGGGCACCGTCTCGGCCGTCGAGGAAGGTGTCGCAACGGTCGACTGTGGCCCGACGACGGT
>JAQCNR010000095.1 GCA_028274925.1 Halovenus sp. | reverse complement strand
GAATATGGACCACCGAAAGCTGGAAGATGCCGATACAGTCACCGGCGAAGTGCTCGACATCGAGCACGACCCAGCACGCAGTGCCCCCATCGCTGACGTGCAGTTCGACGACGGTGACCGCCGACTCGTCCTCGCCCCGGAAGGCGTGGCAGTCGGCGACGAGATTCAGATTGGCGTCTCGGCGGCAATCGAGCCCGGGAACACGCTCCCGCTGGCAGAAATCCCAGAGGGCGTCCCGGTCTGCAACGTCGAGGCCAAGCCAGGCGACGGCGGGAAATTCGCTCGCGCGTCAGGTGTCAACGCGACACTCATGACCCACGACCGCAACGTGTCGGTCGTCCAGTTGCCGAGCGACGAAGTCAAACGACTCGACCCGCAGTGCCGCGCAACCATCGGGGTTGTCGCAGGCGGTGGTCGAACGGAGAAACCGGTCCTCAAGGCCGGCAAGAAGTACCACAAGGTCAAATCGCGAGGGACCGTCTGGCCCCGAGTGCGTGGTGTTGCGATGAACGCCGTCGACCACCCATTCGGTGGCGGTGGCCGCCAGCACCCTGGACAGCCGAAAAGTATCTCGCGTGACGCCCCACCAGGCCGAAAGGTCGGGGACATTGCCTCGAAACGCACCGGACGAGGTGGAGAACGATGAGTTCCGTCGCACGCACAGCGCGCCGTCGGAGCGAGGCACCGACGAGGCTCGCCTCGCTTTGCTCGGCTCACCGCGACGACCTCATTAGTCTCACCAGAGGTGACAGCGAATGAGTTCTGACTATCAAATCGGCCACGAAGGCGAGTTTACCTACCGTGGTCACACGGTCGAGGAGCTGCAGGAGATGAGCATCGAGGAAGTCGCGGAACTGCTGCCCGCACGCGTGCGGCGAAGTATTGTCCGCGGCCTGTCCTACGAGAAAGAACAACTGCTCGAGGAGGCCCGCGAGGCTGGCGAGGAGGAAACCGCCAACAACCCGATCCGGACACACCTCCGAGACATGCCGATTGTCCCGGAGATGATCGGGCTGACCTTCGCCGTCCACAACGGCCAAGCCTTCGAGCGAGTGAACGTCGAGCCCGAAATGCTCGGTCACTACCTGGGTGAGTTCCAGCTTACCCGAACGTCGGTCGAACACGGACAGGCCGGCATCGGAGCGACACGCTCCTCGAAGTTCGTACCCCTCAAATAAATCATGGGAATTAGCTACTCAGTCGAGGCCGACCCGGACACCACCGCGAAAGCGATGCTTCGGGAGCGGCACATAAGCCACAAGCACAGCAAAGCCATCGCCCGTGAGATCAAGGGGATGACCGCAAGCGACGCCGTCGAGTATCTCGACGCTGTCATCGAGGGCACCCAGTCGGTGCCGTTCCGACAGCACAACTCGGGCGTCGGCCACCGCAAGGATATCGACGGGTGGGACGCCGGTCGCTTCCCCGAGAAGGCAAGCGGTGCCTTCCGCGATCTCCTGAACAACGCAGTCGGGAACGCCGAGCATCAGGGATTCGAGGGCGAAGAGATGGAAATCAAACACGTCGCCGCCCACAAGGTCGGCGAGGCAGAGGGTCGCAAACCCCGCGCGATGGGGCGAGCGAGTCCGTGGAACACGACGGAAGTCGATGTCGAGCTTATCCTCGAAGAAGTCGAGGAGGGTGAGGAATAATGGCTGACGAACTCCAGTTCATCGAGAACGGACTCCAGCGCACCCAGATCGACGAGTTCTTCCAGGACGAACTCGGTCGCGCCGGCTACGGCGGGATGGAGATTGCGAAGACGCCGATGGGCACACAGATCGTGCTCAAAGCCGAGAAGCCAGGAATGGTCATCGGCAAAGGCGGGAAGAACATCCGCAAAATCACCACCACGCTCGAAGAGGACTTCGGGCTGGAAGACCCGCAGGTCGACGTTCAGGAAGTCGAAGAACCCGACCTGAACGCGCGAATTGTCGCAGACCGACTTGCGAACGCACTCGAACGCGGCTGGTACTTCCGGAAAGCCGGTCACACGACCATCGACCGGATTATGGAAGCCGGCGCGCTCGGTGCCGAAATCGTCCTCTCGGGAAAGGTCACTGGTGCACGCTCACGCGTTGAGAAGTTCAACCGTGGCTACATCAAACACAACGGCGAACCTGCCGAAGAGATTGTCGACCACGGCATCGGAACGGCCGTTGTCCAGCTCGGCACCATCGGCGTGCAGGTCAAAATCATCCCACCGGGCGCGGAACTGCCCGACGACTTCGAGGTCTACGAGGACAAGCAAGTCGAAGATTACATCGTCGACGACGGCGAGGGTGTCGAAGACCTTCTCGCCGGCGAACCTGACGAGGAAGAGAGCGACGACGAGCAGGACGCGGACGCGGCGTCGGAAGACGACGAGTCTGAAGTTGACGAGGAAGTTGTCGAAGCGGCCGACGAGGAGTTCGAGGACCCAGACCTGCCGGACGAGGCAGATGTCGAAGAGGAACTCGAAGACCTCGAAGCCGACGTCGAGGAGGAACTCGACGAAGACACCGAAGCGGAAGCAGAAGAACTCATGGACGAAATGGAGGATGACGACGAATGAGCATCCTGTACACAGAGGAAATCCGTGACATGACTCCGACCGAACGACAGGGCGAACTCGAAGACCTGGAGACAGAGCTACTGAACGCCGTGTCGGCGAAAGCGGCCGGCGCACAGCCGGAAAACCCCGGTCGGATCAAGGAACTGCGACGAACGATCGCCCGAATCAAGACGATTCAGACAGAGGAAGGCGATTTCGAAGACGACGACCAGCCTGACACAGAATAATGCCAGTTACCCCGAAGACACTCCCACGACACGAACTCGTTGGCCTCCCGGTGGAGGTCCGGTCAGCGACGAATCCGGACCTCGTCGGGATTCGCGGCGAGTGCGTGACCGAGACGACGCAGACGCTCGGTATCGAGTCCGGTGACCGCGTTCGGCAGGTGCCGAAGGCGGGCGCGGAGTTCTCGTGGACACTGCCTTCGGGCGATGTGGTCACGACGGCTGGCAGTCGGCTCGTCGCACGACCACCACGGCGCACAGAACATCGAGGTGACTCGAAATGGCGATAGGATTAGACGTAGACACACCACCAGAACCGGAGAACACAGAGGAGTACGAATACGAGACATGTCCGTTCTTCGGCGACCTCCCTGTTCGAGGCCAAGTCCTCGAAGGGGAAGTCGTCTCGACGGACATGGAGAAGACGGTCGTTGTCGAACGGGAATACGACGTGCAGGTTCCCAAGTACGACCGCCTGATGAAACGGCGTTCGCGGATCCCGGCCCACGTGCCGGAGGTCCTGCGACCTGTTTCCGAAGGCGAGACCGTCAGAATTGCAGAAACCCGCCCGCTCTCGAAGACGAAATCACACGTCGTTGTTGAACGCGAGGCCGATGTGGCCTCGGATACGAGCGGCGACAGCCGTGAGGGAGGTGACGCCTGATGGAGGCCCTGAAAGCAGACGTTACGCAGGGTCTCGAAAAGGGCTCGCTGATCAACTGCGCCGACAACACGGGCGCACGCGAACTCAAGGTTATCAGCACCCACGGCTACTCGGGGACGCTGAACCGCCATCCCAAGGCCGGCATCGGTGACAAGATCACCGTCTCGGTCACGAAAGGGACCCCGGAGATGCGACGGCAGGTGCTCGAAGCAGTTGTCATCCGCCAGCGGAAATCGATCCGCCGGCCGGACGGCACACGCTTGCAGTTCGAGGACAATGCCGCCGTCATCATCGACGACAACGAAGAGCCACGCGGAACCGAGATCAAGGGGCCAATCGCCCGCGAAGTTGCAGAGCGATTTGGGTCGATTGCCTCGACGGCGACAATGATCGTATAGATATGAGCGAACAACCACACAAACAGCGAACGGCAACACGACGCGCTTCGCTGCACGAGCGTCACGACCAGGTCATGGCGACGCTGTCCGAGGACCTGCGTGAGGAGTACGACACCCGTTCGGTGCGGGTCAACACCGGCGACACCGTCGAGGTGCTTCGCGGCGACGACGCAGGCGAAACCGGCGAAGTCGTCAACGTCGACCTCAAAGACGCAGCGGTCCACGTCGAAGACGTGACCATCGAAACCGCAGACGGCGAGGAGGTCCCGCGACCGCTCGACGCGAGCAACCTTCGCGTGACCGACCTCGACCTCTCTGACGCGCTGCGCGAAGAGCGTCTCGAAGCTACGGAGGACAACGAATGACGAAACACCAGAAACGGCTGTCAGTCCCAAAGAGCTGGCCCGTCGAGCGAAAGGAAGAGACCTTCACGGTCAAAGCCGACGCCGGGCCACACGGTGAGTCGGGGGTTCCCCTGCTCATCATCTTGCGGGACGTACTCGGCTACGCCGACAGTCGCAAAGAAGCACGGTACGCACTGAACGAAGGCAACGTCGAGATTAACGGGAAAGAAATCAGCGACGAGGAGCGTCCAGTCGGGATGTTCGACATCGTCGCCTTCGACGAACGCGAGGAGTACTACCGCGTGTTCCCCGACGAAGGCGGACGACTCTCGCTGACCCCTATCGACGAGGAATCGGCACAGAGCAAACTCGGCAAAATCGCCAAGAAGGCAAACGTGCCTGGCGGCGATATTCAACTGACCCTGCACGACGGCCACACGCTGCTGGTCGAAGAAGGCAGCGACTACGACGTCAAAGACTCGATTGTCATCGCCAACGAGGACGATAAAATCGTGGCCCACTTCGAGTACGGAGAGGGCGCGCTCGTGACGGCTGTCGACGGCTCACACGCCGGTCAAATTGGCCAAATCGACGAGATTCAGGTCACGCCGGGTAGCTCACAGAACAACGTCCTCGTCGAACAGGAGGACGCGCCAGTCTCGGCCACCGGTGGCTTCGAGACTGTCGAGGAGTACATCGTCGTCATCGACGAGAACTTCGTGAGCGAGTCGGACGAAGAGGGTGATGACGAATGAGTTCCGATACTGACAGCGAATTTCACTCGATGCGCGAACCGCGCGTCGAGAAAGTCGTCGTCCACATGGGCGTCGGCCAGGGTGGTGAGCCACTCGCACAGGCTGAGGAGATCCTCGAAGAGATCACCAGCCAGCAGTCGGTCCGAACGACCGCAAAGGCCACCAAACCGGAGTTCAACATCCGCGAAGGTGACCCAATCGGCGCGAAGGTCACGCTGCGTGACGAGAGTGCCGAAGCGTTCCTCGAAAAATCGCTCGACCTGGTCGAGATTGACCGCGCACAGTTCGACGATACGGGCAACTTCAGCTACGGAATCGAGGAACACACCGACTTCCCGAGCCAGGAGTACGACCCGACAATCGGCATTTACGGACTGGACGTGACGGTCAACCTCGTCCGGCCGGGCTACCGCGTTGCGAAACGCGACAAAGGCTCGCGGTCGATCCCGCCGGCGCACCGACTCAGCATCGACGACGCCGTCACGTACGTCGAGACGACATTCGACGCGGAGGTCAACGAATGATGGAGGACCAGCAATGAGCGAGAGCGAACAGGAAGCACAGTCCACCGGCGAGCAAGCCGCGAAACGCACTGAGCAGTTGCGGGAGTGTCAGCGCTGTGGCCGCAAACAGGGCCTTGTCGGCAAGTACGACATCTGGCTCTGTCGACAGTGTTTCCGTGAAGTCTCCCGGTCTATGGGGTTCAAGAAGTACTCATGACAGGAAACGACCCACTGGCCAACGCGCTGTCCGCAATCGATAACGGCGGGAGCGTCGGCCATCTCACACAGGACGTATCACCCGCCTCGAACGAAATCGGCAGTGTGCTCGAAGTGCTGTACGATCGCGGTTATATCGACGGCTTCCAGCGCAAAGACGACGGCCGTGCCGGTACGTTCGAGGTCGAACTGAAAGGCGCAATCAACGAATGTGGCCCCATCAAACCACGCTACTCGGCCGGTGCCGACGAGTTCGAGAAATGGGAGAAGCGATTCCTCCCGGCCCGTGACTACGGGACACTCATCGTCACCACCTCCCACGGCGTCATGAGCCATTATGAGGCCCGAGAGCAGGGAATTGGTGGACAGGTCATCGCATACGTATACTGAACAATGCCAGAAATCACACTACAGATTCCAGACGAAGTCGACGCCGAGATGGACCATCTCGAGTTGACTGTCGAAGGCCAGAATGGAAGCGTCACTCGACGCCTCTGGTACCCAGACATCACCGTCAGTATCGAAGACGGCGCAGTGGTCATCGCAAGCGACGAAGATGACGCCAAGACGATGTCGACGCTGGGCACCTTCGAGAGTCACGTCCAAAATATGTTCCACGGCGTGACCGAGGGCTGGGAGTACGAGATGGAAGTCTTCTACTCTCACTTCCCGATGGACGTTGCCGTCCAGGACGGAGAGGTTGTCATCGACAACTTCCTCGGCGAGAAAGCGCCCCGAACCGCTCCGATTCACGGTGACACCGACGTCGAAATCGACGGCGAATTCGTCACGCTGAACGGACCGGACATCGAGGCAGTTGGACAGACAGCAGCCGATATCGAGCAGCTAACGCGTGTGACGGACAAGGACGTTCGCGTCTTCCAGGACGGCGTCTACATCACACAGAAACCAAACCGAGGTGACGCCTGATGGCTGAGGAACTTACTGAACTCGGCGGTATCGACGAGGAGAAAGCCGAGGCGCTTCGTGAGGCGGGCTACGAGTCGCCCGAACACATCGCCGCGGCCAGCCAGGACCAACTGCAGGACGTCGAGGGAATCTCGACGGCACTTGCGGCCCGGCTGAAAGCCGAAACCGACGAGGTCGAAGTCAGTGTCGGCGTCGAAGCCGAAATCGACGAACTCGAACCCGAAGCCGACGAGGCTGAAGACGAGTCCGACGACGAGGCCGACGAAGACGAAATCGAAGAACTCACGGACATCAGCGGCGTCGGTGCCTCGAAGGCCGAAGCACTCGAAGACGACGGCTTCGACACTGTCGACAAAGTCCGTGGCGCGAGCCAGGACGAACTCGCAGAGACCAACGGCGTCGGGATGGCACTTGCCGCCCGAATCAAAGCCGACGTTGGCGACCTCGACGTCAGCGACGAAGTCGAAGCAGAGGTCGAAGACCAAGAAGCCGACGAAGACGAAGACGTCGAGACAGAACTCCAGCCCCGGGGACTTGCCGACAAGACGCCGGAGTTGGACGACCGAGAGAAAGAACTGCTCAGCCAGCGACGCCGTGTTGGCACACCGCAGTTCGACCGACAGGACCACCACAAAAAAAAGCGGGTGCCGACGTCCTGGCGCTCGCCGAAAGGCACGCTGTCGAAACAGCGCCGTGGTATCAAAGGGAAAGGCGACACCGTGCAGGCTGGCTTCCGGACGCCGAAAGCCGTCCGAGGCCTCCATCCATCCGGCTTCGAGGAAGTTCGCGTGCACAACGTGGACGACCTAGAGGGTGTCGACGGTGACACCGAAGCAGTCCGAATTGCCTCGAAGGTTGGTGGACGGAAACGCGAGCGAATCGAAGAAGTTGCAGAAGACGAGGGCGTTCGCGTCCTCAACCCAACGTACGTGGAGGTTGAAGTAGAATGACGGACCTGAGCGCACAGAAGCGACTCGCATCGGACGTTCTCGATGTTGGGCAGAACAAGGTCTGGCTCGACCCAGACCGGCAGGGTGACATCGCGGAGGCGATTACCCGCGAAGACATCCGCGAACTGGTCGACGAAGGAGCCATCCGCGCCGAGGAGCCGAAAGGCAACTCCCGTGGACAGGCCCGCGAGCGCCAGCAGAAACGCTCGTACGGTCACCAGACCGGCCCCGGTTCCCGGAAGGGGACTGCGGGTGCCCGACAGAACGAAAAAGACGACTGGACATCGAAGATTCGCGCAATGCGCAAGCACCTGCGCGAACTCCGTGACGAGGGCGACATCGACCGCTCGACCTACCGGGACCTCTACAACAAGGCCGGTGGCGGCGAGTTCGACAGCGTCGCGGACATGCAGCGGTATCTCGAAAACGAACTTAGAGGTGAAATCTAATGGCAACAGGACCACGTTACACCGTGTCAATGCGGCGTCGCCGCGAGGCACGGACAGATTACCATCAACGGTTGCGCCTGCTGAAATCCGGCAAGCCACGACTGGTCGCTCGAAAGAGCAATAAACACGTCAGGGCGCAGCTGGTTACGACAGGACCACAGGGAGACAACACACTTGCGGCCGCACACTCACAGGACCTTGCAGAGTACGGCTGGGAAGCCCCGACGGGCAATATGCCCGCGGCCTACCTCACCGGACTGCTCGCAGGCCTGCGTGCGGTCGAAGCCGGCGTCGAGGAAGCAGTACTCGACATCGGCCTGAACTCCCCGACACCGGGGAGCAAAGTCTTCGCGGTGCAGGAAGGCGCAATCGACGCAGGACTCGAAATCCCACACAACGATAGCGTGCTGGCCGAGTGGCCGCGCACGCGGGGCGAACACATCGCCGAGTACGCCGACCAGCAGGACGGCCTCTACAGCGGCGAGTTCGACGCGACGGAACTGCCGGCGCATTTCGACGAACTGCGCGAGACACTGCTCGAAGAGGATATTGAACTATGAGTGCTGAAGACGGCTGGGTCCCACAGACCCGACTTGGCAAGAAGGTGGCAGAAGGCGAAATCGAGACGATGGAGGAGGCCCTCAACTCAGGCCTGCCACTGAAAGAAGCAGAGCTCGTCGACCAACTCGTTCCAGACCTGGAAGACGAAGTACTGGATATCAACATGGTTCAGCGGATGACCGACTCGGGACGACGAGTCAAATTCCGCTGTGTTATCGTCGTTGGCAACCGTGACGGCCTCATCGGCTACGCCGAGGGTCGTGACGACCAGGTTGGCGGCGCAATCCAGAAAGCCATCGACATCGGCAAGCTGAACCTCGTGAAGATTCCGCTCGGAAGCGGCTCGTGGGAGGACGAACCCGGCGGCGACCACTCGCTGATCCGGAAATCGACCGGCAAAGCCGGCAGCGTCGAAGTCGAGATTCAGCCAGCACCGAAAGGACTCGGCCTCGCGGCCGCAGAAACGCCGGGTCACGTGCTCGAACTGGCTGGCGTCGAGGACGCCTGGACGAAAAGCCACGGCAACACCCGGACGACGGTGAACCTGGCCAAGGCAACCTTCAACGCGCTCGAAAACGCCGCAGAGGCCCGCGTGCCTCAGCGCGTTCGCGAACAGCAGCGTGAGGTGGTCGAGGAATGAAAGCACTCGTCCAACTCCGCGGTGAAGTGAACATCAATCAGGATACCCGCGACACGCTCGACATGCTGAATCTGGGTCGGGTCAACCACGCGACACTGGTGCCCGAAGAACCAGCCTACGAAGGCATGATCGCGAAGGTCAACGACTACGTCGCCCACGGCCAACCGAGCCAGGAGACGGTCGAACTCCTCATCGAACGCCGTGGCGAACCAGCAAGCGGCGACGCTGACATCGACGACGAGTGGGTGAGCGAGCACACGGAGTTCGAGGATATCTCCGCCCTCGCCGCTGCACTGGTCGACGAAGAAACGACACTACAGGACGCCGGACTGTCCCCGACGCTGCGGCTCCACCCACCGCGTGGCGGTCACGACGGTGTGAAGAACCCGATCAGCACCGGCGGACAGATCGGTGTCCACGAGACAGACCACCTCGATAGCCTCCTGGAGGCGATGCGATAATGACGAACAAAAAGAAACGACAGCGCGGCACACGAACCCACGGCGGCGGTTCACAGAAGAACCGACGCGGTGCTGGTCACCGTGGTGGCCGCGGCGCGGCAGGACGTGACAAACACGAGTATCACCACTACCCGCCACTTGGCGAGGAAGGCTCGGGCTTTACCCGACCGGAGAAAGCGCAGGATACGGTCGTCACCATCGACGTGCGCGAACTCGACGAGGACGCACCACTGCTGGCTGCTGACGGACTCGCCGAAGAGACCGACGGCGGCTACGAAATCGACGCCCGCGATATCGTCGACGACGCAGAGGACGCTGACCGAGTGAAAGTGCTCGGCGCAGGCCAGGTTCGCAACGAACTCAGTATTACTGCCGACGACTTCTCGGCGGGCGCCGTCGAGAAGATCGAGGCAGCCGGTGGCGAGACCGAAGCACTAAACCCGGTCGAAGACGACGAATCCACAGACGAGGAATAATATGAGCTGGAAGGACACCGCCGAACCGGTACTCACGCGGATGCCCGCAGTGGCCCGTCCGGAGGGACACGTTCCGTTCCGCCGGAAACTGGGCTGGACCGCTGGGGTTCTCGTGTTGTACTTTTTCCTGACGAACGTGTCGTTGTTCGGACTCGGGACGTCGACCGACGCATTCGGTCGATTCCGGTCAATTTTGGCCGGCTCGCAGGGATCGCTGATGCACGTCGGGATTGGCCCGATTGTCACGGCGAGCATTGTCCTGCAACTGCTCGGCGGTGCCGACCTGCTCGGACTCGATACGCAGAATAACCCGCGCGACCAGGTGCTCTACCAGGGTCTGCAGAAACTGCTCGTCGTCATCATGACGGCGATGACAGCACTGCCGATGGTCTACGCTGGGTTCCTCCAGCCCTCGGGAGCGGTCGCGAGTTCACTTGGCGTCGGCCCTGGAACGCTGCAGGCGCTGATGTTTGTCCAGGTGTTCATCGGCGGGATTCTCATCCTGTTCATGGACGAAATCGTGAGCAAGTGGGGCGTTGGCTCCGGGATTGGGCTGTTCATTATCGCTGGCGTCAGCCAGCGGATGGTCGGCGGCCTGATTGGCTCGCGAGCACTTGGCGGCGAAAACGGTATCATCGCGACGTGGGTCAACGTCGCACGCGGCGAACGCGAACTCTCGGGCAGCCTGCTCACACCGTCGGGCCTGCAGGATGTCCTGCTCGGTCCCGGTGGTGAGGTGCAGGTTGGACTGCTCGCGGTGTTCACGACGGTTGCTATCTTCGCAATCGTCGTCTACGCCGAGAGCGTCCGTGTCGAGATTCCACTGTCGAATACCCGCGTCAAGGGCGCACGGGGTCGCTACCCTGTCAAACTCATCTACGCGAGTGTTCTGCCGATGATTCTCGTTCGCGCACTCCAGATGAACGTGCAGTTCCTCGGGCGCATCCTCAACGGCCAGTGGGCCGGGATGCCCGCCTGGCTTGGCGTCTACGACGGGGCTGGCCAGCCCACCTCAGGGCTGTTCTACTTCCTGTCGCCGATCCAGACGCCACAGGACTGGATGTGGTTCGCCGGCTTCGGTGGCCAGAACGCAGTCTGGGAGATTCTGCTGCGCGTGAGCATCGACCTGACGATCATGATCGTCGGCGGTGCTGTCTTCGCCATCTTCTGGGTGAAGACGACCGATATGGGGCCGGAGGCGACGGCCAAACAGATTCACGGCTCCGGGATGCAGATTCCTGGCTTCCGCCAGAACACCCGGAGTATCGAGCGAGTGCTCGACCAGTATATCCCGCAGGTGACTATCATCGGCGGCGCACTGGTCGGCCTGCTCGCCGTGATGGCGAACATGCTCGGGACGATTGGCGGCGTGACCGGAACGGGACTGCTGCTGACTGTCTCCATCACCTACAAGCTCTACGAGGAGATTGCAGAAGAGCAGTTGATGGAGATGCACCCGATGATGCGGAAGATGTTCGGGTAGCTGCCTTCACATCCCCTTTATTACGCAGCGAACCAACGATTAGCCATAGCTGAACGGGTTCATCTTGACCCCAAAATCCCAGAACAACAGAACGAACGCTGGGAAAATTCGTTGACCAGTGTGGAACGGTAACTGATCTTATCCAGCGCTCCGTTGAACCCCTCACGCGGTGAGAGTTCTCAGCAGCCGTGCTGAATATAGGGTTCACGTCGGTCAGTATCTTAATTGTCTTTCCTCAGCGTTGTCAACTATGAAACGTGTTCCGAGAAAACAAGTCGTGAATGCGTGGCTGAGACTCGAACAAGAAAAGCAGTCAGACAAAGAATTCCATATTGATTCGACTGTCGAGGAAAGTAAGAATATCGCACAACTTCTGGCACACAAGCCCGACGCAGCGTCCATCTTCTGGAAATATGACTTCGATTGGTTCTACCACGAAATCACCGCGAGAGAGTTACGAACGCTTCACACAATTTGGGAGGGGAATACTATATTCGACGTTGCCAGAGCAATCGAGGAAGACCGTAGCTCGCTCAGTGAGACCAGAATTGAGAAAATTAAGTCAATCGCATCGAAAGATACTATCGAAGAGCTGGGGCCACTGATTATTTACCGGTGGAAAGGACTCCAAACTGGCCCATTCTTAGCAGACGGGAACCATCGTGCGGTAGCATTAGCGTTGCGAACTTTCGCCAAGGAAGACTACACAACTCAAAGCGTCTACGTAGGGTACCCTGCTAACGCCTACTCTAAACTTGCGAGGGGATACTTTCATGAATTCTTGGACCGACTGTAATCCATCAAATCACGCTGAGTACAAACTCTGTATTCAGCAGTCCATTCCTCTCGGAACCACTCGATCGTTTCATTCGCTGTGGGTACACCGGTCGCTGTTGCTGACGTGAGAGCAGGAGTATCACAGCACACCATCCACACGCTCGACGTTCGGGTAATTCCGGACTACGTTTTCCAAAAACAACCGCTCGCAGTTAGTCGTGAACGAGGACGTCGACCACGTCCGTCCCGTCGCTGTCGACTGCCTCCGCAATTGTCGAGGCTATTTCTTCAGGTGACTCGACGAGATGGCCGGATGCGCCGTGGCTCTCTGCGTTTTTGACGATATCGACTGGCGGGTCGAAGTCCATGCCGACCCAGTCGTAGTCGTCTTCCTCGCCACCCATGATGGCCAGCGTGTTGTCCTTGAGAATCCGGTAGTTGCGGTTGTCTGGAATAACAATCGACAGGTCCACGTCGTGGCGCACTGCGGAGTAAATCGACTGTGGGTAGTAGAGATACGAGCCGTCGCCGATGAAGCCAATCACATCGCGGGGCTCGTCCTGTGTCTCCTCAGCAATGGCTGCGCCGATGGAGGCGGGCAGGCCGTAGCCGAGGCCGCCGCCCTTGTTGGAGATGTACTGGTCTGGTTCGAGACTCCAGCGGGTGAGCATCGCGTACTTTGCCGTGACGCCTTCGTCGACGATGTAGGAATCACCAGCGACCTCTTCCATCGCGTCGACCAGGTCAGCCTTCGAGGGGCGGGGGTCGTCAGTCGCGTCGCCCTCGCCCATCTCTTGCATCTTCGCGCCGACGAACTCACGGCGCGCAGCGACGGATTCGAGGCGATGCTCTCTGGTTTCCTCAGGCAAATCTCTCGCGAGGATATCCGCCAGTTCGCTCATCACCCGGCCCGGGTCGCCGATGACAGCGGCGTCGGCGGGCTGGTTCTTCCCGACTTGCCACGCGTCGTCGCTGATGTCGATACAGGTCGTCTCCGAAGGTATCAGCTCACCCTCGTGGCGGGTGAGTGTCGTGTTTGTCGAACAGCCGACCTGCAGGAGTACGTCGGCGCTCATCAACGTTCGCGCCAGCCCTTCTTCTGGCGGGATGTAGGACACCCACTGGTCGTGGTCGGTCGGGAAGTTAACCTCACAGGCCAGAATCTCGCCGTGGACGCGTGCGCCGACCGCTTCCGCCAGTGCGATAGCGTCTTCGACTGCGTCGCGGCCGGAGCGGGCAACGCCGTCACCGAGCACCAGCGCGATGTCTTCGCCCTCGGAGAGCAAGTCTGCCGCGCGGGCCACCTGCTCCGGGTCGCCGCGGCCGCCGTCGGGAATCGAGCCGAGGCGTTCCGGTTCAGCGTCTGTCTCTGCGAGCATCTGGTCGAGCGGAAGTGCGAGAAAGACCGGTCCCGTCGGCGGGGTCAGTGCCGTCCGAACCGCCCGGCGGAGCATCGTCGGCATCGCTTCCACAGAGCGAACCTCGTCTGACCACTTCGTGAACTGGTCGGTCATCTCGACGAGGTCGCCGGACAGAATTGGTTCTTCGTGGCGGAAATCGGTGCTATGGATTCCTGCCGTGACCAGAACTGGTGCGCCAGCGACCGCCGCGGCGTAGATGTTGCCGAGGCCGTGTGCCAGCCCAGCGGACAGATGGAGGTTCGCAACACCCAGCGGCAGTGTGTCGCTATTGCCCATCCCGCCCCCCGCGTTGTGTGCGTGATATCGCCGCGTGCTGGCGTAGCCCCCGGCCATCCCTGTCACGATGTCCTCGTGGAGTCCAAGAATATAGTCGAGGTCGGTATCTTCGGTGGCGTGGACAATCGGTAGCTCCGTCGTCCCCGGATTCCCAAAGATGTGCTCGACACCGTACTGTTCGAGCGTCTCGACGAACAACTCTGCCCCTGTCCGTTCGCTGTCTGTCATACACACTGGTTCTGGCGGTCGGAGTAAAATTCTACCGGCTACAGTGAGCGAATCGACAATTCTGGTAATCGATTTCTACCGTTTGGCTTACGCTACTCACAACAGTCGGGGTGATAGATTTACGATAGCGGCTACTCGGCGAGGACAGCGTCGATAATCTTCGACTCGGCCCGGCGGAGCAGTTCGTTGGCCGTACTCGACGCACAGTCGAGTTCGGTTGCGACTTCCTCGAAGGAGACCTGTCGCGGTGTCTCGTAGTAGCCGAGTTCGTGCGCTGTCGATAGCGCTTCGCGCTGGCGGTCGGTGAGCCGTCCAATCGTATCTGCTCGGTCGGGCGAGTAGCCGCCCATCCACTCGACATCGACTGCAATCCGGTCGGTCACGTCGTTGAAGGCTCGCTGCAAGGACTCCTGTTCCCCCGCAACCGTCACGCGGACGCCACGCTCGGTGAACCGAAAGGGCGGTTCGAGCAACAGCGCGTGTTCCTCGGTAATCGAGAGCAGTTCACTCAACACCTCGTGCTCCGAGACGTGCAGAAAGGCGTAGACGTTCGTCTCGTCTTCGACGATCAGTTCGTACTGCTGGACATCCTCGTTGGATTCGATTGCTTCACGCAACGGGTCCAGTGACTGGGCTGTGAGTCGATAGAGGAGCGTATACGAGCCATCGCTGTGCCAGCCGAGATTCATCACGGCGTCCCGAGAGACATCGTTGAGGCTGGAAAACGTCGTGTCGATGCCGGGGAATGAGCCACCCTCGGGTAACAGATGCAACTCGACTGCTCTCATTTTCTCATCGTCTGGCCGGGAAGAAAATAACGCTGTGGACTCAGTACTCGAACTCGGTGTCGACTTGGCCCGCAGTCTCAGTCATCACAATCGCTGCCTGACTGTACTGCATCACCTTCTGCATGTCGCCGTCGAGGTCGAAGGTTCCGTCCATCATCCCCTCGACAGGGTCGATTTCGCCGTTCGTGAGCTGTTTCCACTTCTCGTAGCCACCGCGGAACGCGAACCCATAGTCTTCGCTGTCAGGGTCATCGGTCACGAAGGCGTCGAGACAGCCACCGTCTTTCAGTTCGAGATACATGTAAACCGGGTCGCCGTCGTAGGTCTCGTCCGGTTGAATCTCGAACAGGAAGTCGCCGTTGAACCCGACACCCCACCCCTCACCCGCGTGAGAGTACTGGTCGGACTCGCTCAGTTTTTTCATATACTCTTGCACCCATTCGTCAGCCTCGCTCGGAAGTTTGTATGCCATGTTGATTTGTTGCAGCCAGTTTGGTTCGTTGCCTATGCGTGACAGTTGTGTCTCCTCGTCTTAAAACTCGGTGCAGACCGGGATGCCCAGCGTGTCGAAGTCACCGAGTCGCTCCATCACGTCGGGCACGTCCCCGAGTCCGCAGGTTTCGGAGACGATTTTTCCGGGTTCGATCTTTCCGGTCCGCATCATGTCGAAGATCTGCTCGTACTCGTGTGGCGGCATACCGTAGGTGCCGTGGAACTCGCGTTCGTCCTGCACGATGTTGTCGACAGGGAGCGACACTTCACCCTTCTCCTCAGACGTGGTCAGGCCAGCCTGCAGATGCTGTCCGCCAGGTGCGAGACAGTTGACCGAGTTCTGGATCGTCTCCGCGATGCCGAGTGCCTCGACGGACACCTCGACGCCGCGACTCCCCTCTGTGAGCGATTTGACGGCCTGTGGCACATCTTGGACCTCCGTCGAGTTGATGGACTCGACGGCACCGAGTTCCTTCGCCAGTTCCAGTTTCTCCTCGACAATATCGACGGCGATGACGTTGCCACCCAGTGCGTTGGCGGTGTGGACAGCAGACATCCCGACGCCGCCACAGCCGTGGACTGCAACCCAGTCGCCGGGTTCGATATCGACTCGTTTGCTTACGCCGTGGAAGGCTGTCGCGAATCGACAGCCCAGTCCCGCAATCTCGTGTGCCGGAATGTCCTCTGGCACTTCGACGAGATTCTGGTCGGCGTTACGAACCGAGTACTCCTCGGCGAACGCGCCTTTCTGGAAACCGACGAAGCCCATCGGGACCGACGATTCACAGATATTCGCCTTCCCCGCTCGGCAGTACGGACAGGTGCCGTCGCTGAGGTTGAACGGGTTGGTAACCCGGTCACCCTCCGAGAAGCGTGTGACGTTGTCGCCGACTTGCACGACACGGCCAACGGGTTCGTGGCCGAAAATTAGCCCAGGCTGGGGGACGAGTCCGATCCAGTCCCAGTCACCCTGCCAGGCGTGCCAGTCACTCCGGCAGATGCCACAGGCCTCTGTCTCGACGACGACTTCACTCGGCCCGCAGTCAGGCCGGTCGACTTGCTCTAACTGGAGCGGTTCTCCCACGCCTTGGAATACTACTGCGTCCATACCTACCCTCCTCGCCCTCCATACGTAAAAATTTACCTCAAAAATCTGTCATAATCTAGCGAGCGTGTCGCTGTCTGTCCCTTTGCACCGGCGGCGAGATGGCCTCAGAACTTGGGTACACCACCGAAGTTCATCTTGACCGTCTTGATTTGAGAGTAATCGTCGAGCGCTTCTTCGGCGAGTTCGCGGCCCATCCCGCTCTCTTTGAAGCCGCCGTGTGGGGCTGGGTCGAGCAGGTCGTTGTAGGTGTTCACCCAGACTGTGCCGGCTTCGAGTTCGCTGGAGACGACGTGTGCGGTTTCCAGGTTCTCGGTCCAGACGCCGGCCGCAAGCCCGAATTTGGTGTCGTTGGCTCGCTCGATTACCTCTTCGCGCTCGCTGAACTCGAAAACCGACAATACGGGGCCAAACACCTCTTCACAGGAGACTGTCGCGTCGTCGGCAACGTCAGTCAGGACCGTTGGGTGGACGAAGGGCGCACCCGCGGTATCGCTGTCTGGGCCGCCAGCGTCGGTTTCTGTGGCGTCGTTGCCAACCAGTACTGTCGCGCCGTCCTCGATAGCACCCGAGATGTACTCCTCAACCTCGCGGGCGTGCTCGTGGTCGATCATCGGTCCGATATCAGTCCGCGGCGAGAGTGGGTCTCCGACCTGCAGGTCGGCGATGCGTTCCTGCAGTCTGTCGAGGAATTCCTCGCGGATATCCTCGTGGACGAACAGCCGCGACCCGGCGGTACACTGCTGGCCGGAATTGAAGAAGATACTCACCATCGTCCCCTCGATTGCTTTGTCGAGGTCCGCGTCGGGGAAGACGATGTTCGGACTCTTGCCGCCGAGTTCGACAGAGACAGGAGTAATGGTATCTGCTGCGCCCTTCAGCGTCTGCACGCCGGCGAACTTCGAGCCAGTCAGCGTGACTTTGCTGATTCCTTCGTGTGACGAAATAGCCGAGCCAACCTCGCTTCCCGGCCCGGTAACGACGTTGACTGTCCCGGACGGGAGCACTCGGTCACAGACACGAGCGATGACGAGCGAGGAGAGCACCGCCTTGGAGGCGGGCTTGAAGACGACTGCGTTGCCAGCGGCAAGCGCCGGGCCGAGTTTCCACGCGACGAACATCGCCGGGAAGTTCCACGCCGAGATGGCACCGACGACGCCGTAGGGTTCGCGTTTGGTGACGATCTGTTTCTGGTCTTCCGATGGGACGACACGGCCTGTGTCGGCGGTCCGGGCAACAGCAGCGAAGTGTCGAAACTGCTCGACGACAATCTCGACGTCGACAAACCGCGAGTGCATGTTCGGCTTACCCGCCTCGAGACTCTCCAGTTTCGCAAGCTCTGTCTGCATATCTTCCAGTCGGTCAGCGATTTCGCCGAGTTTCTCGCCACGCTGTTTTGGCGAGAGTTGGCCCCACGCGCCGTCGAGTGCGCCCTGTGCGGCCTCGACTGCCCGGTCAACATCCGTGCTGGTCCCGGACTGAACCTTTGCGAGTTCCTCGCCCGTCGTCGGGTCGATTGCCACGCCATCTGACCCATCCTCGGAATCGACCCACTCGCTGTCGATCAGCAGGCCGTACTCCTCGCGTGTAAGCGAATCCTCGGCCGCGTCTCTGTGTCGGTCCCGCACTGACTGTGCCACATCGTAGTTGTCGTCGTAGTATGTCTCTTGCATCGTTGTGAAATCTGTGTGTTACTCCCCGCCGACTACATCTCTGTCGAGTTCGATACCCAGTCCTGGCCTATCGCGTGGTTGCACCAGTCCGTCTGTCACCTCGAATGGCTCCGACACAATTGCACCCCACGCTTCAGGTGTCCACGGCGGGTCGTGGGGAAACTCACACCACCCGCCGTCGATGGCAGCGATAACGTGCAGATTCGCGGCGAAGCCGATTGCGTTGGTCCACGTATGGGGGACAAACTTGACGCCGTCTTCTCTGGCCCGTCCTGCCACCTCGAGGGCGCGCTTGATGCCCGTCACGAGTGCCGCGTCGGGTTGCAACACGTCGACTGCGTCTCGGTCGAGAAACTGGTGGAGTTCGCCAGCGCGCTCGTTGAACTCCCCGCCAGCTATCGGTACTGCGGTCATCTCGCGCAAGCGTGCGTACCCGTCGTAGTTGTGCCGGGGCAGTGGCTCCTCGAACCACTCGACGCCACCAATCGCTTCCAGTTCTTCTGCGACCGCTGCCGCCTCCTTGACGCTCCACCGTTGCTCGTCGTCCATGACTCTGACAGCCCAGCCCTTGTTGGCGTCGACCATCAGCGTCAGTTCTGGAAACGCGTCTCGAACCTCACGGACGATGTCGAGGTCCGCTGGCTCGGTGATTCGCAACTTCACGGCCTCGAATCCCTCGTCAACTCGGTCCTCGACGTACTCGAGTCGCTCGTCAGCGGGGAGCATCTGTCCGGTGCTCGCGTACGCTGGGACTGGTTCGTCTGAGCCACCGAGCAGTTCGTAGACTGGTTTCCCGGCGTCTTTGCCGATGATGTCCCACAGCGCGAGTTCGATGTGCCACGGCCGCGGGCCGACGAGGTCGATACTCGCCAGTTTGTTCATAATCCCCTCGATATCGTGGGGGTCCTCTCCCGCAAGAAACAGGCTCAGCGGCGTCTCGTACTCCAGCCCGCCGGCGAAACTGGGACTGGCGGTCACGCCGGTAATGCCAGCGTCAGTTTCTACCTCGAACACCTCGGCCTCGTGGGTGTGCTGTGCGTAGTCCGGAATCCACGTTGGCTCGAAGCTCTCTTCGAGTGGATAACTAACGTGATGCTGGGTAACGCCTGTTATCTGCATTCCACTCATACGTGACCGTGCTGTCTGCCTAACGATTTGGACGGACTGGTGCGGTCTTTTATAAACAAGGTTGTCTCGACGCGGTTCACTCTCGGCAACAGCAAGTCGAATTTATAGGCGTCCAGACCCAAGGGGTGTGTATGAGTTAGCAGGAAGAAATGCCACAGTCAGAAGAGGAGTGGCGAGAGATTCTCACAGACGAGGAGTACGAAATTCTCCGCGAGGCGGGGACAGAGCCACGGTTCAGCGGCGAACTACTCGATACCAAGGAAGCTGGAACCTTCCACTGCAGCGGCTGCGGTTCGGAACTGTTCCACTCCGAGCAGAAATACGACTCAGGCTCGGGCTGGCCGAGTTTTTACGACGCCTATCAGGAAGGTAACATCGAGACAAGCGTCGACACGAGCCACGGAATGCGTCGAACAGAGGCCGTCTGTGCGGAGTGTGGCGGTCACCTCGGCCACATCTTCGACGACGGACCAGAGCCGACCGGGAAACGCTACTGCATCAACTCTGTCTCGCTCGAATTCGAGCCTGACGAGTAACGACTCCGTTGTTTTTCGTTTCGATACGCGCCGCTGAGACCGTCGAAAATGAGTCGAGAACGTGGTTAGTTCGAACTCTGGCTCTCGTCGTCGAGTTCGAAGTCTTCGTCTGGGTCTTCCTCGTCGAGGTCCACCGTCGAGTCGTCGGACTCGACTTCAGCGTTGGGGTCCATCGACTCTTCCATCTGCTCCAGTTCTTGTTCGACTTCCTGACGACCTTTCTGGAATTCGCCCATTGCCTGGCCGGTCGAGCGGGCGAGTTTTGGGATTTTGTTTGCGCCGAACAGTAGGACTGCGATCAGGAGAATGACGAACATCTCCATTCCGCCGGGGATCGGCCCGAAGAGGGGCACGAGTGTTGAAGCCATTTCTATCTCTCTCTTACCGAGTGCCGATTATAGTCTTTTTGCTCGATACGGCCGACTGAGAGTATTTGTGAGTGTCATGTTACCAGTTGTAATCCAAACCGTGATAGGAACCGCCGCCAAATCGGTGGGTATGGTATCAGAAGGCGACGAGGCCCCAACATTCACCGCACCGCTTGCAAATGGCGACGTCGAGACGTTCGACCTCTCGGAGGCCCTCGAGGACGGCCCAATCGTGCTTGCATTCTTCCCCGGCGCGTTCACGAGTGTCTGCAGCCACGAAATGAATACGTTCCAGGACCGACTGGGGGCGGTGCAGGAGACGGGTGCGACGCTGTACGGCGTCAGCGTCGACTCTCCGTTCACGCTCAACGAGTTCCGTGACAAACTCGGACTGGAGTTCGACCTGATCAGCGACGCGAACCACGACGTAATCGAACTGTACGACATCGTGACCAGTTTCGACCAGTTCGGCATCGAGGAACTCGCCCAGCGGGCTGTCATCGTCATCGACGAGTCCGGCACCGTCACCTACGCGTGGGTTGGCGAAAACGCTGGTCTCGAACCCGATTACGACGAAGTCGAGGAAGCCGCCGCAGCGGCCTAAGCGCGACCCTCGGTCTTTTTTATCGGCCTACCGTAGCGCTTGCCATGAGCGACGATTCTGAAACCAATAGCCCGGATCCTGCTGAGGACGCCGACCAGTCCATCCAGAATTTGAGTGACGAGATTAGCAGCGCAGACCGGTTCGATGAAATCGACGACGCCGACGAACTTCGAAGATACGACCCAGAGAACGACCACGCCTTCCCTGACAACCGCCTCAACGAGGTACTGTCCTTTCTCGAATCTGACGAAGAAACCGAGGTTTACCTCGAAGCCCAGAACGTCAACCCGGTGGCGCGCAAACAGTACAACGACCACGGGCCAAAACACATCGAGATTGTCCGCAACCGGGCACTCTGTCTGTACGAACTGCTCAAACGCGGCGGTGTAACGTTCAACGGTGCCCGCCAGCAGGGGCTTGACG